>NZ_DBHD01000122.1:0-20517 GCF_002296025.1 Microbacterium sp. UBA837 | reverse complement strand
GGCCTCGCTCGACGAAGTTCCGGTGACGGAGTCGAGGCATGTTCTCGACGAGGACGGCGGCACCCGCGCAGAGCCGTACGACTACATCCACCTGAATGCCGTATCGCTGGACGGCGACGACGGGTTCCTGGTTTCGGCGCGCAACACGAGCACGGTCTACCGGCTCGATCGCGAGAGCGCGTCCGTGGACTGGCGCTTGGGTGGGCACAGCAGCGACTTCGAGATCGACGGCGATGCCGAGTTCGCGTGGCAACACGACGCTCACCGCCGCGCCGATGGCACGATCACCCTGTTCGACAATCAGTCCGAGGATGACGCCGGCTGGTCGCGCGGGCTTCGCCTGGCCGTCGACGAGGATGCCATGACAGCTTCGCTCGTGACGCAGTACACGCCCGAGCAGGATCGGCTGTCGGCGACACAGGGCAACCTGCAGGAGCTTGCCGGAGGGAACGTCGTCGTTGGGTGGGGCTCGCGGCCGTTCTACTCGGAGTTCGATCGCGACGGAACCCTGCTGTACGAGGCGACCTTCACTGCCGGGACGAGCTACCGGGCGTACGTACTGCCGTGGTCGGCGAGCCCCGCCACTCCCCCGGATGCGCAGCTGGTTGAAGACGGCCGCTCGGCGAGCGTCTTCGCCTCGTGGAACGGCGCCACCGAGGTCGCATCGTGGCTCCTCGTGACGGGGCCGGATGAGGCATCCGCTGTCGAGATCGCACGCGCGCCGCGGGAGAGGTTCGAGACCGAGATCCCGATCCCCGCGGGTGCGACGCTCGGGGCGTACGTCGGGGTGCGGGCGATGGATGCCGCGGGCGAGGTGATCGGCGGCGGTGCCGCCCAAATCGCCGCACCCGAGCCGTCGAGCTGAGGTTGCTGCCGCCCGGCATCAGGGCACGCCGAAGCCCCGCCGGGAAACGCGACCCGGCGGGGCTTCAGTGATTTCGTACTACGCGCCGCGCTTGGCGAGCGGGGCTGCGGGGGCCTCTGCCGGGGTTTCTCCCGCAACCGCAACCTCACCGCGGTGGGCACGGACCTCGTCGAACGAGGTTCCGTAGTACGCCGCCTCCATGAGGGTTTTCATGTCGGCAAGCATCGGCATCCGGGGGTTGGCCGGAGCGCACTGGTCTTCGTAGGCAGCCATCGCGAGCTCGTCGAGGCGGCCGATGAAGGCCTCCTCTGCGACACCCTGCGCCTGGAAGGAACGCTCGATGCCGACGAGGTCACGCAGCTTCTCCACGGCCCGGGCGTAGGACTCGACACCCTCTTCGGGGGTCGCGGCCTTCAGACCCAGGTGCTGTGCGATCTGCTGGAACCGTTCGGGAGCGATGTAGCGCTCGTACTTGGGCCAGCTGGTCAGCTTCGTGGGGATGCGTCCGTTGTAACGGATGACGTGAGGCAGGTAGATCGCGTTGGTGCGTCCGTGGATCAGGTGGAACTTCGATCCGGTGACGTGAGCCATCGCGTGCACGATCCCGAGGAACGCGTTGCCGAAGGCCATACCCGCGATGGATGCCGCGTTGTGCATCTTCTCGCGTGCCTGGATGTCGGCGGGGTCCGTGCTGCCGGGGCGAGCCTTCGCGCTACGTTCGATGTTCTCGAAGATCAGCTTGATGGCGTGCAGGGCCAGGCCGTCGGTGTAGTCGTTCGCGTACACCGAGACGTAAGCCTCCGTCGCGTGCGTGAGGGCGTCGAATCCGGCATCCGCCACGACCTTGGCCGGCAGAGCCGAGGTCAGGACCGGGTCGATGATCGCCACCGACGGGGTCAGCGCGTAGTCGGCGAGCGGGTACTTCATTCCCGTCTCGTCATCCGTGATGACCGCGAACGGTGTCATCTCAGATCCCGTGCCCGACGTGGTCGGCACGCAGACGAGCTGTGCCTTCTTGCCGAGGTCGGGGAACTTGAACGCGCGCTTACGGACGTCGAAGAACTTCTCGCGCATGTCAGAGAACTGCACGTCGGGGTTCTCGTAGAGCAGCCACATGACCTTGGCGGCATCCATCGGGGAACCGCCACCGAGCGCGATGATCGTGTCGGGGTTGAACTCCCGCATCTCGGCAGCTCCCGCCACGACGCTCGAGAGCTTCGGCTCGGGCTGGACGCGGTCGATGATCTGCAGGTGCACGCGGTTACGGCGGCGGTTCAGCACATCGATGACCTTGTCGACGAAACCGAGGTTGGTCATCGTCGGGTCGGTCACGATCGTGACCCGCTCGACGTTCTTCATGTCGATGAGGTAGCGGATCGCGTTCGGCTCGAAGTAGGTCTTGGCCGGAACCTTGAACCACTGCAGGTTGTTGTTGCGCCGACCGACGCGCTTGACGTTCACGAGGTTCACCGCCGAGACGTTGTTGGAGACGGAGTTGCGTCCGTAAGAACCGCAACCGAGGGTCAGCGACGGCATGAACGCGTTGTAGATGTCGCCGATGCCACCGAGGGCCGAGGGGGCGTTCTCGATGATGCGGACGGCGCGAACGCGCTTGGCGAACTCGTCGATGACGCTCTGGTCGTTGCTGTGGATCGCGCCGGAGTGGCCGAGGCCGTCGAAGTTGACCATCTGCTCAGAGAGCGAGATGCCTTCTTCGGCGTTCTTGGCGCGAAGCACCGCCAGCACCGGGGCCAGCTTTTCGCGGGTGAGCGGCTCCTGCGGACCGACGACGGCGCACTCGGCGAGGAGCACCGAGGTGTCTTCGGGCACCGTGAAGCCGGCCTGTTCGGCGATCCACACCGGGGACTGTCCGACGACCTTCGCGTTGAGCTTGGCCTCGCCGCAGTTCTTGGCGTTGGCGTGGACGCCGAAGATGAACTCTTCGAGCTTGCGCTTCTCGTCAGCGTTCACGACGTAGGCGTGAAGGCGCGTGAACTCGGCCATAGCCTCGGTCGCGATCGGCTCGTCGAGGATGACTGCCTGCTCGGAGGCGCACACCATGCCGTTGTCGAACGCCTTGGACAGCACGACGTCGTTGACGGCGCGGCCGACCTTGGCGGAGCGTTCGATGAAGGCAGGCACGTTTCCAGCGCCGACACCCAGTGCGGGCTTGCCGCAGGAGTATGCCGCGCGAACCATCGCGTTGCCACCGGTCGCGAGGATCAGCGCAACACCGGGGTGGTTCATGAGTTCACCGGATGCCTCAAGTGAGGGCTCGGCGATCCACTGGATGCAGTTCTTCGGCGCACCGGCTGCGACTGCGGCATCCCGAACGATCTTCGCCGCAGCGACCGAACAGTTCTGAGCTGACGGGTGGAAGGCGAAGACGATGGGGTTGCGGGTCTTCAGCGCGATGAGGGACTTGAAGATCGCGGTGGAGGTGGGGTTGGTCACCGGGGTGATGCCCGCGACGACGCCGACGGGGTCGGCAATCTCGGTGATGCCGGTGATCTCGTCGTGGCTGATGACGCCGACCGTGCGCTGCTTGATGATCGAGTGCGTGACGTGCTCGCACGCGAACATGTTCTTCACGGCCTTGTCTTCGAACAGTCCACGGCCGGTCTCTTCGACGGCCAGGACGGCGAGTTCGCCGTGGTGGTGGAGAGCGGCGACCGATGCCTTGCGCACGATGTGGTCGATCTGCTCCTGCGTGAACGACGCGTACTCGGCCAGAGCATCTTGTGCTCGTGCCACGAGTGCATCGATTGCGGTGGACATCGGATCCTCCTACCTGGTGTGGACCCGGTGTCCACGCCTTCGTCCTGACACCATCGTGGCACTGTGGTCAGACCACATATAGGGACCATGGTCCCCGTGGAGGCGGTTGGACGCGGCGGCCTCGCGGATCGCTAGTGTCGAGCCATGGCCACGCCGAAGGAGGGACGCGGATGGATGTCGACCGATTGGTCCACGAGTACCTGGCGAGCCTCGAGATCGGCGATGCCAAGCGGGTGATCGCGCTCTTCGCGCCCGACGGGATCGTCGAGTCTCCCCTGTATGGCACGATGCCCGCGGCTGAGTTCTACCCGGCCCTGTTCGCCGACACGGCTAGCTCGCGGCTGACGCTGCGCGCCACGATGATCGGATCGACCGAGGTCCGCACGGTCGTGAGCTTCTGGTTCGACTTCGACTGGACACTCTCGACCGGCGAACCCGCACCCTTCACCGTGGTCGACGTCGCAGAACTCGACGAGCACGGCCTGATCGAGCGCCTGCACATCGTCTACGACACCTTCCCGATCCGGGATGCCTTCAACAACGCCCACGACGGAGAGCACTGAGGTCAAGGCAGCAGGTCAAGCATCTGGGGTCGAGCCTTCATCGCATGGATGACGAGCTCATTACCGCTGTCGAAGACGAGGACGACGGTCTCGAGCAGCCTCCCCTGCGTGTCGAATCCCAGCCTTAGTTGGCGAGCAGGAGAGTCGTCGTCGAGGTCCTCGATCCACAGCGACCAGGAAGCGGCCTGTCGAATATCTTCGGGCGCGATCCCGTGCCTGAGCGCAGCGTCGTGGATCTTCACGCGGCGTATGCGGCGATCGCTTCGCGGATCAGTTCCGATCGCGACTTGTTCTCGCGGGCGGCGCGAGCGTCGAGCGCGGCGAGCTCATCGGCAGTTAGCCGGAGAGCAACCACCTGCGCGGGTTCCGATCCGCGACCGGGACGTCCGCGACCCCGGCGCTTGAGCGCGTCCACGTCGTAACCCGCGTCGGCCTCCGCCGCCCAAGCTGCGATCTGCTCCTCGGTGACGGGTGTGCCGTTGATGGTCTCGCCGCTACTCATGGCCGCATCGTAATACGAAAAACGCAGCTTCGTGACGGAAATCCCGGTGTGAGTCCAGAATTCCCGACTCAGTGGAGCGTCTCCCCCTGTTCGAGCATCCGGACGTACTCGGCGACGCGGGCTGCACGGGATTCGGGTCGCTTGAGGTTGCCGACGCGGAACGTCATCGCGAAGCGGTTCTGCGCGGATTGGGCTGCGAACGCGGCGGCGATCTTCGGGTCGGCATCCAGCGCCGCCTGCAGCTCGGCAGGGATGTCGCCATCGCTCTGGCGGTAGGCGGCATCCCACCGACCATCGGCCTTCGCGCGGTCGATCTCGAGCTGGCCGGCGGGCCGCATCCGTCCTTCCTCGATCAGACGGTTGACGTGCGCGATGTTTACCTTCGACCAGAGGCTGCGGGGCCGGCGCGGCGTGAAGGCCTGCAGGAAGTAGTCGGCATCCAGTGACTGCTTCTGTCCGTCGATCCACCCGAAGCAGAGCGCGACGTCGAGCGCCTCGGCGTAGGTGATCCCCGGCTTGCGCGTGGATGTCTTGCGCAGGCGCAGCCGCACGCCGTCGGGGCTCGGATCGGCATCCAGCCACTGCTCCCAGTCTTCGACGGTGTCGACATGAAGGACGGGCTTGTCGTTGTGGGCGACCATCCTCGAAAACTACCCCCTCGCACCGACACCGCTCGGCGTGGTGGACTGTGCGCACCGAGTCGACGAGGAGGACTGATGGCCGCACGCTTCGTGTATCGGATGAACGTCTCGCTCGACCTGTTCATCGAGCAGGCGCACGACGAGCAGGGCGGCGGCGACTGGATGAGCATCGGCGACGAGCTGCACGAGGAGTTCAACGCGCGCGCCGAGGCGCTCACGATGATGGCGCAGGGCCGCAAGGTCTTCGAGACGATGGAGAGCTTCTGGCCCGAGGCGCCTCGCAACACGACGGTGTTCGGCGGGGATGACGCCATGGAACGCCTCGGCGAGCTTCGGGCGAGCTCGAGCGGCGACATCGGTGTGGGCGGGGCGGATGTCGCGACGCAGCTGCTCGCGGCCCGACTGCTCGACGAGGTGCTGCTCTTCACGCATCCGGTGATCCTCGGTTCGGGACGACCGCTCTTCGATGGGGTGACCTCGCCGGTGCGGCTGGAACCGCTCGAGCAGGCGACCTACACCGGTGGCGTGACGATGCACCGCTACGCGATCGTGGATGCCTAGCAACGGCGATCAGGCACCTCTGGCCTGAATCGTCCACCAGTGGTCGTCGAGTGGGCCGGTGTCAGAAGTCGAGGATGCCGTCGCGCGCCCTCTCCGGATCGGGCAAGTGTCGCGTGTCGAGATCCTCCATGAGGTGGATCGCGGCATACAACGCACGTACGGCACGACCAGCGTCATCGAACACGCGTAGCGTTCGGCGCATGCGGCCTTCGGGGTAGGTGGGATGCGTGAACTTCACTTCGACCCGTGTCCGTGGCCATTCGTCGATGGCCTCGACGCGCGGGTTGGCGAGCCCGTCCGCGAGCGCTGATGTTCTTCCGTCCGACGCACTCCAGTAGTAATCGAGGCTGTCGAACTCTCGCTTCACGGATTCGATCGCGGCGGTCTGATCGGCGGGGTCGATTGGGACAAGGTCCCAACTCAGTTCGGGCCGAGACGACGATGGCTCGGCAGCGACGGGCGCCTTGGCTGTCAGCGCTTGCATCAGTGCGTCCTCGTCGAGTGCTTCGGCGTGCACGTCTGCGGCGCGTAGGCGTGACGGTAGGGTCTCGGGCACAGGCCACACAACGTAGCGGTACTTGTACGTCGCACTCCCCCCGTCACGGTCGGCATCGGGTGGCCCGTCGTAGACCACGAGATGAGCGGATGCCCGCTCTTCGAAGACGAATGCCGCCTTGCGGTCCGCCAGCACCCGGTGTGTGGTTCCATCCGTCGCGAGAACCGACAACTGCCGCTGTTGGTGCCACGCGGTCGGATCATCCGGGTCTGGGAACTCTCCCGAGGTCATCCAGAGGCCGTGCGACGTTGCACCAATGGGCTGGGCGTCCTCGAGCATCGTGAAGCGCGTCACGCTCCCGTCGACGGAGACGTGCACTGCAGCGGCCTCTCCCTCCGGGAAGCTGAGATCCTCTGACTCCATCGGCCGATACACGACCCACATCCCCCACGGGGCAGCGAGCACGGTGCTGGTCACACTTCGGTGCCCCACTGACAGATCCGACCAGGACACGACCTGAGGGTCCCGCCCGTTTGCGTCGATCGTGGCTACGGGGTCGTCAAGATGCACCGCGATCACGGCAGAGCCGACCGTCACCTCAACCCATCGATGAGCATCCCGTTCCATCTCATGACCCTCTCAGCCCAGCGACCTCTCCTTTGGCCATGAGCGCGAAGACGAGGATGAACACGGCGACGAGGGTCGTGAACGCCGCGATGCCCAGTACGGTCGCGTCGCCGGCAAGCATCGCGCAACCCGCTCAGGTGTCCTCGTAGTCACAACTGCGCCAAGGCTGGAAGAAATACACGACGATGACGAGCGCCCCCGCGAGCGCGACGATCGCGGCCACGGAAACCAACCACCGCCGCAGGGCGATGCACGTTTGAGGGGTGTGCGAGCGCATTCCCGCCTGGTCATACTGAGCGTCGGGTCATGACGGGACGTTACTGGCGTAAGGGAGCCGTTGCGCCCCAGGCACGTTTGGCGCGATAAACCGCAGCCCGGGCACCACACCGGTGTGCGCGAATACTCCACCTCTCATCGGCCCTGACGCTGGGGAGCCTGATCGATCGATGCGATAGAGATGAGCGCGCCGGCCATCGCCTTCGCCTCGGGCGTGAAGAGCGCGTCCTGCACGCGCGCCGCCGTGATGCGGAGCGACTCGTCGGGCGTCAGCTCGAACCAGCCGCACACGATCCTGATGCCGTGCGGGGTAACCCGCCAGGTCTTGTCGGCATCCTTCACGATGGCGTCCTCGATCGACAGCGCCTCGCGGCGGGAGTCATGTCCGTCGATGATCTCGACGACGCGGTCGATGATCCGTTCTGGTCGAGCGAGCACAGTCAGCACCTCCCGTGCGATGCGCGCACCCTCCCTCTCGTGATGCAGAACAAGGTCTGGGCGGCCCCCGCCCGGGGCGATCGCCTCGAGGATCTGGTCGTCGGGCACTCGCGACCAGCCGGTGTCATGCAGGAGGATCGCCGGGAGAACAACCTCAGGATCTGCCTCCGGGATCGCCCGCAGCAGCGCTCGCGCGATCCCGTACGCGTAGAGCGTGTGGCTGTCGTTGTTTCGCACTGCAAGGTGCGGCGCCGCCAGATTCCACACGGCGTCGTCCTCCGACCGCAGCGACACGATCGCCCCGATGGCGGACGAGGGAGGGATGTGTGCACGGATATCGCGATCAAGCCGCGTGCTCGTCGATGAGCCCATGAGAGCACACTCCCAGCTGCCGCACTGAAGCGGCAGGTACGCTTCCACTCACCGGAAGCGCATCGCCGCGCTGCCGGCGACTACGAGGAGGTGCGCATGGCCGGTCGCACATCGCAGCCGGGGCAGTCGGTCACGGGTCGGGTGCTGTCGATTCTGGCGGTATTCGAGGATAGTCTCGCACCCCGCAGCCTGACAGACCTCGCCACGGAGACCGGGCTCGCACTGAGCACCACACACCGCCTTCTCGCCGAGTTGGAGGAGTGGGGTGCGCTCCAGCGCGACGTCAACGGACGCTATCAAATCGGCCTACGCCTGTGGGAGCTCGGGCAGCACGCGGGCCGACAGGTGCGCGAGATCGCGCGCCCCCTGCTGCAAGACCTCTACAGCCTCACGCAGGAGACCGTGCACATCGCGATCCGCGAGAACACCGAAGTGCTCTACATCGACCGCGTGTACGGCACGCGCCGCGTCCCGCAGGCCTCGCGGGTCGGTGGGCGCCTTCCCCTGCATGCCACAGCGGTCGGCAAGGTGCTGCTTGCCTACGAGGAGACCTGGCTGCGCGAGGCGGTGCTCGCCCAGCCGCTGGAGAGCCGGACTCCGAATACGCACGTCGACCCTGCGGGACTGCGGCTCGAGCTGGAGCTGATCCGGGCGCGCGGGTACGCGCTCACCGTCGACGAGGTGCGCATGGGGTCGGCCTCGATCGCGGTGCCGATCTTCCAGCGCGGCGACGGAGTGATCGGCGCCTCGCTCGGGGTAGTGACGACCGCGGAGAAGGCCGGCGTGCTCGAGCGTCACCTGCCGGCGCTGCGGGGAATCGCCCGGCGCATCGAAAACAGTGTCGGTGCCTTCCCCCTGCGCAGCATGATGCCGGCCGGCAAGCAGGTCGCTTCCACTCAGTGGAAGGACATGCGGGGCTCCGAGGACGACGACGTTCAATGAAGACATGCCGCACCGATGCGGCGCAGACACGAAGGGGAGTCGTCATGGCGACACCATCCGCACCCGCCGCCGAGGCTGTTGCGGCCGGATGCCCGGTCGATCACGGTCACCACGGCTACAGCCCGTTCGACATGACCGATCCCTTCGCCGCGTACGCCGAGCTGCGGCGCGACGAGCCGGTGATGTATGACGAGCGCATCGGCTACTGGGTTGTCACCCGGTGGGCCGACGTCCGCGCGGTGTTCGAGGACTGGGAAACCTTCTCGAGCGAGAACGCCCAGCAGCCCGTCCGCGAACGCGGCCCCGAGGCGACTCGGATCATGCAGGAGGGCGGCTTCACCGCCTACTCCGGCCTCTCCGCCCGCACTCCCCCGGAGCACACCCGCATCCGCGCCATCGCGCAACGCGCGTTCACCCCACGTCGCTACAAGGCGCTCGAACCGGCGATCCGTGAGAACACTCGCGCGGCGCTGGATCGCATGCTCGCGTCCCCCGACGGCACTGGCGACTTCCTCAGTGACATCGCCTTCGACATTCCTACCATCACGATCCTGACGCTCCTGGGCGTAGACCCGGCGATGGTCCCCACCTACAAGAAGTGGTCGGACTCCCGAGCGGCGATGACCTGGGGCGACCTCGACGACGAGCAGCAGATCCCCCACGCCCACAACCTCGTCGACTACTGGCAGGAGTGTCAGCGCCTCGTCGTCGAGGCCCACCGGGCCGGCGGCGACAACCTCATCGCGGACCTCGTCGGCGCCCAGGACGGCGGGGCCGAGATCACCGACCACGAGATCGCATCGCTCTGCTACAGCCTGCTGTTCGCCGGCCACGAAACGACGACGACGCTCATCGCCAACTCTATCCGCGTGCTCCTGGGCCACCGCGAGTCGTGGGAGGCGATCGTCGCCGACCCGTCGCGCATCCCGTCGGCCATCGACGAAGTGCTGCGCTACAGCGGATCGATCGTCGCGTGGCGGCGCAAGGCACTGAAGGATACCGAGATCGGCGGCGTCGCGATCCCCGAAGGCGCCGGCATCCTGCTGGTCATGGGGTCCGCGAACCGCGACGAGAACGTGTTCGCCCACCCGGAGGAGTTCGACATCGACCGCGTCGACGCGCGCAACCACATGTCGTTCGGGTACGGCATTCACTACTGCCTGGGCAACATGCTCGCCAAGCTCCAGGACCGCATCGTGCTCGAAGAGACGATCGCCCGCGTCCCGAGCCTCCGACTGGCCGACGATGCCCAGATCGGCTTCCGCGAGAACCTCTCGTTCCGCGTCCCCACCTCCGTCCCCGTCACCTGGGAGGACTGACCACCATGTCTCGCAGCCTCTTCATCCGCTTCTTCGATGAGTCCGGGCCCGCGCCCCTCGAGGAGCTCGGCGGCAAGTGCGCCTCTCTCGTGGCGCTCACCAACGCCGGGATGCCCGTCCCGCCCGGCTTCGCGGTGACCACGGCCGCCTACACGGCGTTCATCGAGCTGTCCGGAATCGCAGACGACATCCACGCCTGGCTCTCGGCGCTCGACCCGGATGACGTCGCGCACGTCGACGAGGTCTCGGCCCGCATCCGCGAGGAGATCGAGGGAAAGCCCGTTCCGCAGGAGATCCACGACGAGTTCACCGTCGCCTATGCGGCGCTGCAGGCCCGCTTCGCCGAGGAGACTCCCGTCGCGGTGCGGTCCTCGGCCACCGCGGAGGACCTTCCCGACGCGAGCTTCGCCGGCCAGCAGGACACCTACCTCTGGCTGCGCGGTCGCGACGACGTCGCCCACCACGTGCGTCGCTGCTGGGCCTCGCTCTACACCTCGCGGGCGATCATCTACCGACTGAAGAACGGCATCCCGAACGAGGGCCTGTCGATGGCCGTGGCCGTCCAGAAGATGGTGGATGCCAAGACGGCCGGCGTCGCGATGACGATCGACCCGTCCAACGGCGACCGCTCGACGATCGTCATCGACGCCGCGTGGGGACTCGGCGAACTCGTCGTCTCGGGCCAGGTGACCCCCGACAACCTTCACGTCGACAAGGTGATGCTCTCCGTCGCGGAGGAGCACCTCGGCGACAAGCACATCGAACTCGTGCCCGACCCCGACGCGCGCGGCATCGTCGAGCGCGAGGTCGAGCCCGAGCGGCGCGCCGTCCGCTGTCTGACCGACGCCGAAGTGAAGGCCGTCGCAGCGATGGCCAAGCGCGCAGAGAAGCACTTCGGCTCGCCCCAGGACATCGAGTGGGCGATCGACCGCGGGCTTCCCGACGGCGAAAACCTCCTCTTGCTGCAGTCCCGCCCCGAGACGGTGTGGGCGGGCAAGGCGGATTCGAAGGCCCCCACCACACAGGGCTTCGGCATTTCGAGCATCACTGCTTCCCTCATGGCCCAGATCGGGCGCTGACCGCACCACCCCATCCTGAAAGGAACCGACATGTCAGAGGCGACCGCTGTCATCGCGCCTGTGCGCAACTCCTTCCCCAGTCCCTACGAGCAGCCGGCTCCCGCCGGGGCGGAGGGCTGGAAGGACCTCTACGCCTACAACCTCGTCTTCCAGGAGAACCGACGCGAGCTCGAAGAGGGCAAGTTCTGGTTCTGCGACAGCCAGCACTGGCCGACTGTCACCAAGCCCTTCGAGACGATCGGGTTCGAGTTCGCCGTGGGATGCCTCGGCCAGTACAACTCGCGCCAGCTGCTGATCCCCACCGCGAACGGCATCGAGTACCGCATCCACAACGGCTACGTCTTCATGTCGCCGGTGGTGGTGGACCCCGCCGACATCGAGGCCCGCGTCCCGCAGTTCATGGAGCGCGCCGGCCACTACTTCCAGAACTGGGAGTCGCTGCTCGAGAACTGGCACGGCAAGCTCCATGCCACGATCGCCGAGCTCGAATCGGTCGAGTTCACCGCCCTCCCCGACGCCATCGCCCGCGAAGACGTCCTCGCCGGCAAGGGCACCGGACCCTCCACCGAGCTGCTCGCCGACTACGACCGGATCATCGCGCTGGCCTACCGGGCGTGGCAGTACCACTTCGAGTTCCTCAACCTCGGGTACGTCGCGTACCTGGACCTCTTCATGTTCTGCAAGGAGGTGTTCCCGCGCATTCCCGACCAGGCGATCGCCACGATGGTGCAGGGCGTCGACATGGAGCTGTTCCGCCCCGACGACGAGCTGAAGAACCTCGCCAAGATCGCGGTCCGCGACGGCCTGACCGGCCTGTTCGACGACACGTCCGATGCGGCGACCACCCTCGCCGCGATCGCGGCGCACCCGTCGGGCGGCGCGTGGATGGATGCCTGGCAGAGCGCGCAGGATCCGTGGTTCAACTTCACGACCGGCAACGGCTTCTATGCCCACGACGAGTACTGGCGGGATGTCCCCTCGATTCCGCTCGGCTTCATCGCCGGCTACATCGAGCGCCTCCAGAACGGCCATGACATCGACCGGCACGTAGCCGATCTGGTCGCCGAGCGCGATCGCATCACCGAGGAGTACGCGGAGATGCTCTCGGGCGAGGTGCTCGAGACCTTCCGCGGCAAGCTGGGGCTTGCCCGCACGGTCTACCCGTATGTCGAGAACCACAACTTCTACATCGAGCACTGGACGATGGGGGTGTTCTGGCGCAAGGCGCGGCAGCTGTCGAAGATGCTGCACGAGCAGGGGTTCTGGCCCGAGGCGAACGACATGTTCTACCTGCGGCGCGACGAGGTTCGCGAAGCGCTGTTCGACTACGTCAACGCCTGGATGGTGGGCGCTCCCGCGATCGGGCCCGACTACTGGCCGGACGAGATCCAGCGCCGCCGCGGGATAGTGGACGCCCTCTCGACCGCGCGCCCGCAGCCCGCGCTGAACACCCCGCCCGAGGTCATCACCGAGCCCTTCACCCTGATGCTGTGGGGGATCACCGACGACCAGATCCAGAACTGGCTCGGCAAGGGCGATGTCCCCGAGGGAACCCTCAAGGGCATGCCCGCCTCGCCCGGCACGGCAGAAGGGCCTGCGCGCGTCATCTCGACGGCCGATCAGCTCTCCGAGGTGCAGGAGGGCGAGATCCTCGTCGCTCCGGTCACCGCGCCCAGCTGGGGGCCGATCTTCGGCAAGATCCGCGCAACCGTCACCGACATCGGCGGCATGATGAGCCACGCCGCGATCGTGTGCCGCGAGTACGGGATGCCCGCCGTCACCGGCACCGGCACCGCATCGGTCGACATCGTCACCGGGCAGATGCTGCGCGTCGACGGGACCAGCGGCACCGTCACGATCCTGGACTGAGGACAGAGATGGACAGCACCGCGAGGTCGCCCCGTACCGTGATCGTCACGGGCGCCGCCGGGGGACTCGGACGAGCCTTCGCCGAGGCGTTCGCGCGACGCGGCGACCTCGCGGTGATCGCCGACATCGACGAGGCGGGAGCCCAGCGCGCGGCGTCCGCCATCGTCGAGGCCGGCGGGAAGGCGATCGGTGTCCGTGTGGACGTGACCGACGCCAACTCCGCCCGGGAACTCGCCGCAGCCGCGGCAGCGGCGGGCGACGGCGGCATCGACGTCATCGTCAACAACGCCGCCATCTACGCGACCCTCACCCGATCGCCGTTCGAAGAGATCGACGAAGCCGAGTGGGACCGCGTCATGGCGGTCAACCTCAAAGGTCCGTGGCAGGTCGTCCGTGCCTGCTCCCCGCTGCTGCGGGAGGGCGCCCGCATCGTCAACATCGCCTCGGCGACCGTGATGAGCGGATCGGCCCAATGGGCCCACTACGTCGCGAGCAAGGCCGGCGTCATCGGTCTGACCCGGGTGATGGCGAAAGAGCTCGGCGTGCGCGGGATCACGGTGAACGCCGTCGCCCCCGGCTTCACCCTCACCGACGCGAGCCACTCGCTCATCTCCGACGCGGAGTCCTACGGCGTCGACCGCGGCTCGATCAAGCGCCCCATCCACCCCGACGACATCGTCGGGGCCGTGGAGTTCCTCGCCAGCCCCGAGGCTGCCTTCGTGACCGGTCAGACGATGGTCGTCGACGGCGGTCGCCAATTCCTCTGAACATCCGACCCGACAGGGAGCACACCATGAGCACCGTGATCTACACCGCCGACAACGGCACCGTCACGACGATCGAAGGCCGACCCGGCGACTCGATCATGGAGACGGCGGTGCGAAACGGCGTTCCGGGAATCGTCGGAGAGTGCGGCGGGAGCCTGTCGTGCGCGACGTGCCACGTCTTCGTCGCCGATGACACCTTTGAGATGGTCGGCGGCCCGGGTGATCTCGAGGACGAGATGCTCGACGGCACCGCCGTGGATCGTCAAGACCACTCGCGTCTGTCGTGCCAGATCACGCTCGAAGACGGCTGCGAGTACCACGTCACCACTCCCTCCGAACAGCTCTGAGAAGACCCCGCCATGGAGACCACACTCATCGTCGGCGCCTGCCAGGCCGGCGTCCAGATCGCATCCGTGATGCGCGAGCGCGGCGACGCCGACCCGATCATCCTGATCGGGGAGGAGGCCCACCGCCCGTACCAGCGGCCGCCGCTGTCGAAGGGGTGGCTCAAGGGCGAGCTCGAGCCCGACGACGTCATCCTGCGCAACCGCGACTGGTTCGCCGACCGCGAGATCGACCTGATCACCGGCGACCGGGTCGTCACCGTGAGACGCCGACCCGACGGCACCGGAACAGCGACCACCGAGGGCGGCCGTGCGATCTCCTTCACCCGTCTCGCCCTGGCGACCGGCGCCGCAGCGCGCAAGCTTCCCATCGACGGCGCGGACTACCGAGGTGTCCACTACCTGCGGGATGCGGACGACGCGATCGCGCTGGGACCGGCTCTGCGCGATGAGTCGTGCCAGAACGTCGTCGTCATCGGCGGCGGGTTCATCGGGCTCGAGGTCGCCGCCGTCGCGCGGGGCCTCGGCCGCACGGTGACCGTCCTCGAAGCCGCGCCCCGCCTGGTCGGGCGCGTCGTCGCCGAGGAGACCAGCGCGTTCTACCTCGATGCCCACCGTCGTCGCGGAACCCGGGTCGTCCTGGATGCCCGCATCGCCCGGATCGTGGGAGATGACGCTGCCGTCGCGCACGAGAAGGGCTCTGTCACAGGCGTCGAGCTCGCGGACGGCACGATCGTCCCCGCCGATCTCATCGTGATCGGCGTCGGCGTGATCCCCCGTGTCGAACTCGCCGAGCAGCTCGGCCTCGACGTCGAGGCCGGGATCGTCGTCGACGAGGCCTGCCGCGCCTCCGACGGCCGGACCGTCGCGGCGGGCGACTGTGCCCTGATGCCGAACCCCTATCCGCTGGGTGTGGGGGGAAGGATCCGACTGGAGAGCGTCAACAACGCGTTCGAGCAGGGCAAGATCGCCGCGGCCACCCTGATGGGCGAGCCCGGCACCTACCAGGGTGTGCCCTGGTTCTGGTCGGACCAGGCCGACCTGAAGCTCCAGATCGCAGGTCTGTCCACCGGCTACGACGCCGTCGTCGTTCGAGGTGAACCCGTGAGCGAGCGCTTCAGTGTCCTGTACTACCGCGAGGGTCGTCTCATCGCGGCTGACTGCATCAATCAACCCGTGGACTTCATGGCGGTGCGCAACACCCTGAACAAGGGCGGGACGATCCCCGCCGAGACAGCCGCCGATACCGCCATCCCCCTGAAGAAGTCCGCCGTTCTGCCCGCGACCACGGCCGCGTGAGAGAGAGCATCCTCATGACACTTCCCATCGCAGCTCCCGTCGACCTCAGTCCCATCGCCGCTGACGTCGACCGAGATGACCTCGATCCGGTCTGGCGCTCCATCGTCACCGAGTCGCGGGCACGCGCGAACGACATCCACCTGCCGATCTCGTTCGCGTTCGCCGAGCGGCTGTGCGACGCGTATCCCGAGGCCGACGCGCTGGTCGTGCGCGTCGCAATCCTGCTCCACGACACCGGCTGGGCGCGCGTCGACGAGGACCGCATCATCAGCGAGGGCTTCTCGGGGGACTGGCGCCGGGCCGACGTGCGATACGAGCACGAGCGGCACGGATGCGACATCGCCCGCACCGTCCTGCCCCCGCTCGGCTACGACGCCGACTTCATACAGCGCGTCGTCGACATCATCGACGGGCACGACACCCGCCCGGAGTCGCACTCGCTCGAGGACTCTCTCGTCCGGGACGCTGATCGCCTGTGGCGGTTCACCCCGGCAGGGATCGCGCTGGCATCGGGCTGGTTCGGCCTCACGCCGGCCGAATACACCCGGCGCCTGCGGTCGGAGATCATCCCCGAGCTGCTCACCGATGCCGCCGTGCAGATGGCAGAGACCGAGCTCGCGCGGTCGGAGGTCCTGCTCAAGACGGAGCAGTTGGCATGAGCGTGCTCGAAGGGTCGATGATCGATCAGCTGCGCGCAACGCACCGCGCGGCAGCCGCCACGCTGCCGTACACGCACGTGGCCGACCTGCGGATCGGCGGCGCGTCGGTGCGATCGACCGGATCAGCGCACGAGACCGTCGTCGATCCGGCGACGGGTGAGACCTGGGGCTCGGTCCCCGAAGGCACCGCGTCCGATGTCGATGCCGCGGTGGCTGCCGCCCGCGCGGCCTTCCCCTCGTGGGCGGCCCGTACGCCCACCGAGCGTGCCGACGCGATGCGGCGCATGGCCGATGCCGTCGAGCGCCGCGCCGAGGTGCTCGCCATCACGAACACGCTCGAGAACGGCTCCCCGATCGCCGAGACCGGAGGGGCGGCATCCAATGCCGCCGCGATCCTGCGGGTGTTCGCGAGCTTGTCGAGCTACCTCGAGGAGCCCGACATCCGTCCGTTCCCCGGTGGGGTGAACGAAACGGTGGTCGCCCGCGACCCGATCGGGGTGTGCGCACTCATCGCCCCGTGGAACTTCCCGATCAACCTCGTCGTGATCAAGCTTGCACCCGCCCTTCTGGCGGGATGCACCGTCGTGATCAAACCCGCCTCTCCCACTCCCCTGTCGATCCGCTTCCTCCTCGATGCGGCCGACGAGGCGGGCATCCCGCCCGGTGTCATCAATCTCGTAACCGGTGGAGGTGCCACCGGCGAGATTCTCGTGCGGCACCCGGATGTCGACAAGGTGGCGTTCACCGGTTCGACGCCCGTCGGTCGCCGGATCGCCGCCGCGTGCGGCGAGCTGCTGCGACCGGTCACTCTCGAGCTGGGCGGCAAGTCGGCGGCGATCATCCTGCCCGATGCCGACCTGGACGCGATGTCGAGCGTGCTCGTGCGCAGCTGCGTGCGCAACACCGGGCAGACCTGCTACATCTCGACACGGCTCATCGCGACCCCGGAGCGCTACGACGCGCTGGTCGACATGGTGACGGCGACCGTGGGTGCCGCCCGCGTCGGCGACCCCCTCGACCCCGCGACGGTGTTCGGTCCGGTTGCCACCGCCGCGCAGCGGGACAAGGTCATGGGCTACGTGCGCTCAGGCATTGCCGAGGACGCGCGGGTCACCGTGGGCGGTGACATCGCGCCGCCGATCGAGGGCGGCAGCTTCGTCGCCCCGACGGTGTTCGCGGATGTCAGCCCGGACATGCGCATTGCGCGCGAGGAGATCTTCGGCCCCGTCATCACGATCATTCCGGCACGGGATGTCGACGACGCGGTGGCGATCTCGAACAGCACGAATTTCGGGCTCGGCGGCATCGTGTTCGGATCGGATGAGGATGCGGCGTTCCAGGTCGCGCGACGGGTGGACACCGGCTCGATCGGTGTGAACTTCTTCGCGTCCAACCACTACGCACCGTTCGGCGGACGCCATGACTCCGGACTCGGGGTCGAGTACGGCATCGAGGGTCTGAACGCCTATCTCACGCCGCAGTCCGTCCATCGGCGGAGCCGCTGACTGGCTGATCGAACGCCGACGCGCGGCCGAGGCGAACGCAGAGGCAGGGACCCGGAAGAACGGAGAACTGGAAAGCCTCCTGTTCCGAACGTGGTGACCTTGCATCCTAATAACTTGCATGCAAAGCTTCATCCGTGACCGAAACCGCCGCGACCGTCGAAGATGCCGTGTGCTTTGCGGTGTACTCCGCGGCGCAGGCAACGGTGCAGCTCTACCGCGATCTGCTCGCGCCGTGGGGCGTCACATATCAGCAGCTGCTCGTGCTCGGCATACTGTGGCGTGAGGGATCAACCAGCCCGAGCCGCATCGCGGCTGAACTTCACCTCGACGCGAGCACGATCACGGGCATCCTGAACCGCCTCGAAGCTTCAGGGCTCATCGAGCGCTCACGCCCGGCAGGCGACCGGCGCGCTGTCGCGGTGGCCGCGACCGAGGCATCCGCGGAGCTGCGGGCCTCAGTTCACCAGGTGCTCGGCTGCGTCGCCGATGCGATGAACCTCGATCCGGATGCCGCGCGCAGCCTGATCGGCACCCTGCACGATCTGCGCGACAACATGGCCGGTGCCGACCGCCCCTCGCTTCGCTCTGCCTGACCCTCTCCCCCGAAAGGAACTCCCATGGATCTCTCCGACATCCCCGTCACCACCCTTCGCGGCGAGCAGACCACGTTCGGCGCACTCACCGACGGCAAGGCAGCGCTCGTCGTCAACGTCGCCTCGCGCTGCGGGCTGGCGCCGCAGTACGAGCAGCTCGAGCAACTGCAACGCACCTACGGCGAGCGCGGCTTCACGGTCATCGGCTTCCCCAGCAACCAGTTCCTGCAGGAGCTCGGCTCGGAAGAGAAGATCGCCGAGTACTGCTCCGCGACGTGGGGAGTGACGTTCCCGATGACAGAGAAGGTCAAGCTCAACGGCAAGAACGCGCACCCGATCTACCAGCAGCTCACGACAGTGCCGGGGGCCGACGGGAAGGCCGGCAAGATCTCGTGGAACTTCGAGAAGTTCGTCATCGGCCCCGACGGACGCGTGTGGCGCTTCAGCCCCCGCACCCTGCCCGACGCCCCCGAGGTCATCGAGGCGATCGAAGCCGCACTCCCCGCCTGATCAGGACCGGATCTGACCCCACCGGTGTTGGACGGCAGCGGTTTAGGCCTCCACGTACTCCTGCCTGACCGCACCCCGGGTCGCGACCTCTATGTGACCGAAAACGCGGTCGGAGTTCAGGATGACTGCGTCGTTGACCACCGCGTAGGCCGCGATGAGGCAATCCAACGCCGCAGCCGCGCGCACGAACCCCGAATCCCAGAGCGCCTGCTGAATGTCGAGCGCCTGACGCTCGTCGGGATGCTCCCACGCGGGCAAGAGTTGCGCCATGTCCGCGCGGAGTTCCTGGTGCTCCTGCGGAGTCCGTGCCGAATGGCAGTACTCGAGAACCTGAGGCGGGCAGGTAATGAGCAGGTGCGCGGGCGAGAGCTCCCGGAGCCTGGCCGCGATCACCTCACTCTTTGAGGCCTTCTGCCAGATGCTGTTGTCGACGAGGTACGTCGTCACTGGCCAGCAGTCGACGCCGCCGGCGGGATCGTCGGAGCATCGATTTGGTCGGGTTCGAAAGTGCGGGCAATGATTCGCTCGACAGCGGCAGGCTGACGACGAACGGCGATAAGAGTGCGCAGCGCGAGGTCGACTGTTTCGCGATTGGAGGTCGTGCCGGCGAGCTCCTTCGCCTGACGCAGCTCGTCCGGGTCGATATCGATTGACGTGACGGCCATGAACCCCTCCTCCGTGTTTGTATAGAGGAGTATATAGACTCCCGACTCAGCCGCGCATGGCGACGCCGCGGCGCCAGTAGCCCATGAACGCGACCTGCGAGCGATGGATGCCGAGATCCTTCACGAGGTGCCGGCGCAGGGTCGTGACGACCGAGCTCTCCCCCGCGATCCAGAAGTAGCGATCGATCGCTTCGACGGCGTCATCCAGGTCCTCACCCGAGCCCGAGAAGACGGGGGTCTCCCAGAGGAGTTCCTCGGTGCCGTCATCCGTCACCGTCACAGTCGCCGTCGCGCCCAGATGACCGAGCACGGTCGGGATGAGCTGCGAGCCATTTGCCGCGCCCTGCCGCGCGACCCAGCGCACCTCGACACCCTCGGGCGCGTCGATCGCGAGCGCGTCCTCGGCGTGGGGCACCTCGATCACAGCGAGGCCGACAGCGTCGCGGTCGATGTCTTCGAGGATGCGGGCAATCGCCGGCGCTGCGGTCTCATCGCCCGCGAGCAGGATCTCGCGCGCTTCCCCGGGCGCGTACTCGATGCCGCCGCCGTTCGGGCGGCCCCGGCGCGGTCCGATGATCAGCAGCTCATCGCCGACGGATGTCTGACTCGCCCATGCCGACGCGGGACCGGTGAACCCGGGCTCGAGGTGCAACACGAAGTCTATGACGACAGCGGTGCCGCCCTCCTCAACGCGCAGCTCCCGAATCGAGTAGGTGCGCATCGAGCCGCGCTCCTCCTCGGGAACGGCGAGGAACGCCGCCCACCAGTCGCCATCCGGGTGCTCGAGGTCGGGAAGCCGGCCCGAACTCGGCGGGAAGATCAGCTTGATGCGCTGGTCGAGGATGCG
>NZ_DBHD01000058.1:0-12909 GCF_002296025.1 Microbacterium sp. UBA837 | reverse complement strand
GCGAACGCTCCCCCACGGGCGGTACAACCAGATCACGCACCGACGCAAGAAGCCAGGACACTCGATCGGCTTCGGCGACCAGCAGACGGAGCGCGACAAGGGCCCGCAACTTCGCCGAACGCT
This sequence comes from Microbacterium sp. UBA837, assembly GCF_002296025.1. Classification (NCBI taxonomy): domain Bacteria; kingdom Bacillati; phylum Actinomycetota; class Actinomycetes; order Micrococcales; family Microbacteriaceae; genus Microbacterium; species Microbacterium sp. UBA837. Next base: position 12,786 of record NZ_DBHD01000058.1, on the reverse strand, counting down.
GCTTCAACTGGCTCAAGCAGTGGCGGGGCATCGCGATGTGCTCTGACAAGCTCGCCCGCAACTACCGTGTCGCGACCGGCCTCACCGCCACGTCGCGACCAGAGCCGCGGCGACGCATAGCGACACACGTCGCCGCTGTCGTAACACCGCTTGACGGCACTGAAGGGACGACCTCTCGGCACCTGGAAGACCCCCGGGGATTGGCGCGCTCTGCGGGAACTCCCTGGCGTACCTGCTCATCGATACCTCGCCTGGCTCGGGCGAGGTACGCGAAAGGAGCAGCCATGGCCTCGGAGCAAGACAGATCGACCCAAGAGGTGAAACTTGATGAGATCCACGCGCGCCTCGCGACAGCTGTTGAGCAGCTGGTCTCCGGGGATGACTGGCGGCAAGCGATGGGGTTCGCCGCTCGCTTTCGATCGAGGTCGTTCAGGAACACGCTGCTGATCTGGGCTCAGCACCGTGGCACCTTCGAGAGTGGGCTCGTGACCGAGCCCGAGCCGACGTATGTCGCCGGGTACAGGCAGTGGCAGTCGCTTGGCCGTCAGGTGTCGAAGGGACAGCCGGGCTACATGATCTTCGCGCCGGTGACGGGTCAGTTCGCGTCCTTGACGCCGCACGATCCAGAGTCCTGGCGGCGACTCAGCAGGTTCGAGAAGCCCCGCCCCGGCGAGGCGGTCCGCTCGCGGATGGTCGCCGCGCGAACGGCCCATGTATGGGATGTCTCGCAGACCTCGGGCGATCCGATTCCCGAGCGGCCCGTGCCGCGGCTGCTGGAAGGCGACGCGCCGACGGGGCTATGGGCGGGACTGGCGGCGCTGGTTGAGGCGGATGGGTACCGGGTGCTGAGGGTCGAGCACGAGGGAATGATCGGCGGCGCGAACGGCCTGACCGACTACGGGGCACGTACTGTCGCTGTGCGGTCGAACATGGCTGCGGCCGCGCAGGTGAAGACGCTCGCGCACGAACTCGCCCATGTCCGCCTCCACGGCCCCGGCAACCCGGATTGGGCGGGGCACCGTGGGATCGGCGAGGTCGAGGCGGAGTCGGTCGCGTTGATGATCGGCGCCGCGCATGGCATCGACACCGGTTCATACACGATTCCTTACGTCGCAGGATGGGCGGGGACGGTCGCGGACAAGAACCCCGCCGAGGTGGTGCACGCCACCGGCGAACGGGTGCGGAAGACAGCGGGTGTGGTTCTCGACCCACTCAACACGGTTCAGCTCGGCGACGGGCTCCCGCCTGGTCTGACCCGCGTGAAGACACGACCTCATGCCGAGCGGATACCGTCGGCACCGTTCGGGCAACGCCGTTCAGAGGTGGGTGGCGCGGCGAGGAGTCTGTGATGGACCCCGCGCGTCTGTTCGCCGCTGTTGCGGGGATGCCGCTGCCGGACGCCGCAGCGCGGATCGCTACGGGCGGGGTGCCGGTGTTCCCATGCGTACCGGGTGGCAAGCGCCCGCTGGTCGAACACGGTTTCCATGAGGCGACTGCGGCGGCGCGGCAGGTCGCCTCATGGTGGCGGCGGTGGCCTGCCGCAAACATCGGTGTGCCAACCGGCGCGGCGTCGGGCGTGGAGGTGGTGGACGTGGACCGGAGGACCACCTCGTCAGGATTTGCCGCCTTCGACCGCGCCCAGAAGGCGGGGCTCGCGGGCGGATGGTCGGCGCTGGTACGCACGCCGTCAGGCGGGATGCACGCCTACTACCCGGACGAGCCGGGACGGCCTCAGCGGTCGTGGCAGGTGGCCCGCGCGCATCTGGACTTCCGTGGGACTGGCGGTTACGTCATCGTGCCTCCCTCGACGATCCCGGTGGCGGAGCATCTCCTGGGCACGTACGAGCTGATCAGCGGACCACAGTCCACCCCCGGGCCGATAGACGCGTTGGCGTTGCGAGATTTCCTCACCCCACGCCCCGAACACCCGTTCCGGCCGGATGGTGGGTCACGGGCCCAGGATGCGCGCCGGCTAACCGTGTGGGTCGCTGCGCTCCGGGAGGGCGAACGTAACCGTGGGCTGTTCTGGGCCGCGTGCCGTCTCGCAGAGACCGGCGCCCCACTTGTGTCGGCGCTGGACATGCTGGGGCCAGCGGCGGAGCACGCCGGGTTGCCACCCAGCGAGGTGTTCACCACGATCCGTTCCGCCTACCGCACCGTCGGCGCCACCTCCCCTCGGACTGGCATCGCCGTCGCACCGCGCAACGATGCGCAGCGCAGAGCGGCACCGGTCAGAGGCGGGGTGCTCTCATGATCGACGAGACACGGTCATGGGGTCAGCGGGGGGCGGTGGTTGTCGCGGTCGCGGGGACGGTGCTGATCGCCGCGGGCGCGTTCTGGCTCTCGTTCACCGCTCTGGCCGATCTCGCCCGTCGTTCTGGGGTCGCTGCAGGGCAGGCGTGGGCGTGGCCGATGATCGTTGACGGGCTGATCGTCGTGGCCACCGTCGCAGTCGTGGCCCTCGCGGGCCGACGCACGGCCTGGTATCCGTGGTCGCTGCTGGCTGGTGGTGCGCTGATCTCAGTCGCCGCGAACGCCCTGCACGCGATCGTCGCCGCCGACGCGGATGTGCCCGCCGTGCTGGCTGCGTCCGTCGCCGCCGTGCCGCCGCTGGTGCTGCTGGCGTCCACGCACCTGACGGTCGTGCTGGTCCGCTCCCGACCTGCCGATTCCGCCTCGGAGCCCGAGGCGGTGGCGGACGTCCCGGACCGGGGCGCCTCGGAGCCGGTGGGGCGGCGGCGGACGGCGGCGCGACTGCGAGAGGAGGGCTGGTCGAACAAGGCGATCGCCCGTCATCTGAAGGTCGCACCGTCGACGGTCGGCCGCTGGTTCGCAGCGACGCCGACCGTACCTGATGTGCAGGAGAACCCGAAGGACCTGACCCCATGAGCAAGCACACCGTCACCCCATCGTCCGCACCCCGCACCTCCGCCATCTACCTGCCGCGTAGCGAAGCTGCAGAAGCCTCCGAGGTGTCGGAGCTTGCCCGGCACAGGGACCCGTCTCTGACCGGCGTCGCACGGACGGCGGCGCGGCGCCCTTCTGGGGTGGACTGGGTACGTCCGAGCGAGCTGCTGACATCACGGTCGGGGCGGATCGCGGGGCTCGGGCTGGACTTTCAGGCGGAGCTTGCCCGCCGCGCCCGGCGGCTGCCGGTGGGGGCGACCCTAGCGACCGGGCGTGGTGTGCGCCAGGCCGCCGCGGGCTTCAGCGACCGGGCGCGCCGGTTGCCGCCGGTGTCGGCGTTCGGTCGAGGAGCCGGAGCGCGGTTCTCGTGGACGTCTCGTTCCGGGATCGGGTTGGGGTGACTCATGTACGCCCCCGACAGGAGAACGCGGACCGGGCCTGCCTGCGGCCGTGTGCGCACCTCCTGTTCAGGAGGTGCCGGAATGCGACCAACAACAGCCCGTACGGCGCGGGATCGTTTCGAAGACTCTGAGGCGCTGCGTGCCCTGCTGAACCGCCTGCACGACGCGGGCCGCGACGCGTGGCGCACCGACCCGGAAGCTGCCGCGCTGATGCGGCACGCGGCGCAGAGATACGGGGCGTTGGCGAAGAAGCACGGTTTGGACCCGTGGGAGGCGGCGTCGGCAGCGTTCGAGGCAATGCGCGGCGCTGCCACGCGACGGGCGGATGATCCGTGGGCGGTGGTGACGCGGGCGGTGAAGGTGACCTGCGTCGGTGAGGAGCGCGGCAACGGGCTGCTCTGCTCCGTCCAGCGGGCCCGTCGACCCCGCTATTCGGTGTTCCACGATGCGGAGCGGTTCAGCGACCGGGAGAACCCGCTGTCCGACTACCACCCTGCGTTCCACGTCGACCCGTTCACCGACACCGACGAGGAACCACCGGATGAAGCCGTAACGGTGGTAGATGTGGGCTCGGCGGTGGAGGACACGATCGCGTTGCTCTGCCTGCTCGGCTGGCGGCCGGACACGGCACGCGCCGCGGTGGAGTACATCACAGCCCGGCTCGCGCAGGCACCTTCTCGCTCCTCGGCGTTCGAGGCGCTGCGGCGGGACCGCCAGGCCCGCGCCCTCCTCGACCTCCCCGCCACGTCCTGGACCGGTCTGCTGCGGGTCGTACTCGGTGTGCCCGACTCTGCCCTCGCGCACACGAACGCGGGCCGTGGGGTGCTGCTGCGACTGCTGATCGGCGAACCGCTGCGGGCCCTGCTCCTGGACGACGACCTCGTGCTGGCTACGGGTCTCGCAGCCCCAGGGATCGATCCGGGACCGGAGGAGCCATGAGCACACCTGCCGGACATATCGAGCTGGAACGCACCGTCGAGTCGATCGTCGTCGGGGCTCGGCACCGCCACGAACTCGGGGACCTCGCCCCACTGGTCGAGTCGATCCGCCGGGGCGGCCTCCTGCAGCCCATCACGATCACCCTTGAAGGGCATCTGATCTGCGGCGCTCGACGGTTGGCTGCGATCAAGCAGCTCGCCTGGAAGACCGTGAACGTGTGGGTGCGGTCCGGGGTCTCGGACCGCCTCGGGCAGTTGCTGGCGGAGCAGGACGACAACCTCCTCCACAAACCCCTCACCCAGCTGGAGGCCGCCGGCCTCTACCGGGAGCTCAAAGCCCTGCTGGCCGAGGATGCCGCTCGTCGCCAGGAAGCCACCCGGTTCCGGCCCGCCGACGACGCGGGAGAAGACGGTCCCGGCAAATTGCCGGGACCGTGGGACACGCCCTCCGGTGAGGCGCGCGTGCAGGCGGCGAAGATGGTGACCGGGCGGGATTCTCACAAGTCGCTGGAACGCATCGGCCGGATCGAAGACCTCGCCGCCGACGAGTCCCAGCCCGACGCGGTGCGCCGTCAGGCCGCCGAGGAGATCGCACGCCTTCGCGCAGGCGGGAGCGTCCATCCTTCGCATCTGCGGGTGAACGCGGAACTATCCCTCGCCGAACTCGACCACCTCGCCACCGACCAAACCCAGCCCGCCGAGCTACGCGAACGCGCTCGGGCCGAGGCTGCGGCCGTACGGGACTCCGAGCGCGCAGCGAAGGCCGCGGAGCTGGACGCGCTGGCAAAGGCGGCGCTCGCCCGCGTGAAGGCCGCGAAAGCCACCGGCCGCAAGGGCCGTCGGCCGGTGCTGACGGCGGTGGAGACGGGTGAACCGGTGCCTTTCCCGCTGAGCGTGTTCACGGCGACCTGGGACGACATGGTCTCCTGGTGGACCCACTACGACCCTGCCCTGGTCGGCCCGGCGCTCACCGATGAGCAATGGGACCGGTTCGAGCAGACCCTCTCCGGCACCATCGCGTTCGCCGACGCCGCACGCACGGCCCGGCAGGCCCGGGGCGAACAGAGCGCCTGAACCAGTGGCTGTGCAGGTGCACCTACCCAGCGACACGACCCCCTGTCGCTCGCCTGGAAGGGAGATTCGCGCATGGACCCTGCTGCCGATCGTCGCCGCCGCCGTCTGCTGATCGCCGCAACCGCCGGAGGCCTTGCCCTGCTGATCCTCGTCGGCGTCGGAGTCTACGGACTCCTCCGCGGCCCGGCCACACCCGAACCCGAGACCGTCGACCGGCCGTCCCCGTCCGTGACCGCAAACCCGGGGCGGCCGGAGACTCCGGCGCCTGAGGCGGTGTCACCGCTCGGTGGCCCGGAGGCGTTCGCCCGCAACGTGGCCACGGCGCTGTTCACCTGGGACACCGCGTCCGGGTATGGTCCCGCCGACTACGCTCAGGTGCTCGCGGATGTCGCCCACGACTCCGAGGCGGATGCACTGGTCGCCGACGTCCGCGCCTACCTCCCCACCGCGGAGGCGTGGATGCAGTTGCGGCAATACCAGACCCGCCAGCGGCTGACCATCGACGATGTGTTCGTTCCCGACGCGTGGGAGACCGCGATCGCGCAGGCCGCGCCCGGGCAGATCCCCGACGGGGCGGCCGCGTACACGATCACCGGCACCCGGCACCGCGACGGCATCTGGGACACCACCCCGGCCGAAGCATCCCGACCGGTGGCCTTCACGGTGTTCATGACCTGCACGCCCCCGAACTCGGGACGCAGCGGGGCGGGGCTGTGTGAGCTGCTGCGGCTGTCCGAGCTCGACCACCCCCTCCGCTGAGAACCGGTGTCGTTGTGATGCGGAAACTGGGTGTCCTGCTCGTCGCGGTGCTGTTCTTCGCGCCCTCGACGGTGCTCCTCGGCGTCGCCACCCTCCTGAACCCTGCCGCGACCGCGACCTGCCCGCCCGGCTCCCTGCTGGTCGGCCCGATCCCCGACTCGCTGACCACCACCACGCGGGACGGGGCCACGGTGACGCTGAACCGCACCCAGCTCACTCACGCCGCCACGATCATCATCACCGGCGGCCAGACTCCCGGGGTCGGCAGGACGGGTGTGGTGATCGCGTTGATGGCCGCGCTCACCGAATCTGGCCTGCGGATGCTCGCCAACACCGGCGCGTATCCCGAGTCGGCGGACTACCCCAACGACGGTGACGGGTCCGACCACGACTCGCTGGGTCTGTTCCAGATGCGGCCCGCATCTGGGTGGGGCACCGTGGCTGAGCTCATGGCCCCGCAGTATCAGGCCCGCGCGTTCTACGGCGGCCCGTCCGGCCCGAACTACCCGTCCCCTCGGGGTCTGCTAGACATCCCCGGCTGGGAGGGCCTGGACCCGGGTGAGGCGGTGCAGGCGGTCGAGGTGTCGGCGTACCCGGACCGGTATCAGAACTACCAGCCCATCGCCGAGGCGATCCTCACCGCCCTCACCCGCCCCACAGGTACCGGGAACGGGTCGGGTGAGGCGCCGGTGGTGCCGGAGACCACCCAGCTGGTGTTCCCGCTGCCGGAGGGGGCCTGGGTGCGGACCAGCGGGTTCGGGTGGCGTGTGGACCCGATGACCGGGGAACGGGCGTTCCATGCAGGGTCCGACTTCGCCGCCGCGGACGGCACCCCGATCCTCGCCGTCGCCGACGGGGTCGTCGTGCACGCCGAGTACACCGGCAACTATGGCGGCCTGGTCATCATCGAGCACACCGTGAACGGGGAACGAGTCGCGTCTTATTACGCCCATATGTGGGAGACCGGCATCCACGTCACCGAGGGGCAGACGGTCGCCGCGGGGCAGCACATCGGCGATGTCGGCTCCTCCGGCAAATCCACGGGCCCGCACCTGCACCTGGAGATCCACCCCGGCGGGCAAGGAGCCGATCCGGTCGACTCCGACGCCTGGCTCACCGAGCACGGCACCGAAGGCGTCGCCGCCAGCGACACGGCGCTCGCCACCTGCACGGCCGGAGGCGCCTGATGGACGTGTTCCCCGACTTCGACGGCGTTGGCGGCGCGGCCGAGCTGCAGTCCATCGTCGGCGCACTGCTGACGTTCGTGCTCATCACCGCCGTCCTGATGCTCATCGTCTGCGCCATCGTCTGGGCGATCGGCTCCGCACACGGCAACTACCAGGCCGCCACGAAGTCCCGCACCGGCCTATGGGTGTCGGTCGGTGCCGCCGCCCTGGCCGGCGCCGCGGTCGCCTGGATGAACTTCCTCCTCGACCTCGGCACCCAGCTCTGATCGGCCCGCGCGCGTCCGCTGGATGAGCGTCGCACACCAGACGAGCGAGAACCCCGTCTCGTCACCGTCAAGGAGCAATCGTGATCGACATCGACCCCAACTCGTCCGGCCTCCCTGGGATCGAGCAACTGCGCATCATCGTCGGGGCCGTCATGACAGTCGGGCTCATCCTCAGCGTCCTCGCACTCATCATCTCGGCGATCGTGTGGGGCTTCGGTGCCAACAGCTCCAACCCCCACCTCGCCAGTCGCGGCAAGGTAGGCGTGCTCGTGAGCTGCGGGGCGGCGATCATCTGCGGCGCCGCAGTCACGCTCATCAACTTCTTCTGGGGCGTCGGGCAGGCTGTCTGATGACCACCCGAACCGCGTACCTCCGGCGGAGGTGGGTGCGGTGAGTATCTGCGATGTCCCGGTCATCTCCTCCGTCTGCGACGCCATGGGCGAGGGGGCTGCCTCCCTCGTCGCCGCCCCGTTCGACTGGCTCGGGCAGGCGATGGCAGGAGCGGCCGCGTGGCTGTTCGAGGCCGTGTGGACCGTGTTCGACACGGCCACCCTGGTCGATGTGACCGGCGCCGAGTACGTCGGCGTCTACAACGTGCTGTTCGGCGTCGCGATCTTCGTGATGCTGATCTTCTTCTGCCTCCAGCTCATCACCGGCCTCATCCACCGCGACCCCACCGCCCTCTCTCGCGCCGCCCTCGGGCTCGCCAAGAGCGTCCTCGGATCGTTCCTCGTCATCACCCTCACGGCGCTGCTGCTGGAGGTCACCGACCAGCTCGCGGTCGGGATCGTGCAGGCCACCGGGAACTCGATGGAGACGATGGGCACCCAGATCGCTCTCCTCGCCACAGGGCTCGCGGGCATCAACATCGCCGCTCCCGGCGTCGGCGCGATCCTCACGATCTTCCTCGCCGGCCTCGCCATCAGTGCGGCGGCGATCGTCTGGTTCTCTCTGCTGATCCGCAAAGCCCTGCTGTTGGTCGCGGTCGTGTTCGGCCCCATCGCCCTGGCCGGTGCGACATGGGATGCGACCAAGGGCTGGTTCGCCAAATGGGCGGCGTTCGTGATCGCCCTGATCTTCTCCAAGCTCGTGCTGGTCGTGATCTTCCTCGTCGCCATCGGCCAGGTCTCCGCACCCATCGAAGCCGACCTCGCCTCCATCAGCAACCCCATCGCTGGCGTCGTGCTCATGTTCATCGCCGCGTTCGCCCCGTACATCACTTACAAGTTCCTGTCGTTCGTGGGCTTCGACATGTACCACGCGATGAGCTCCGAGCAGGAGGCCAAGTCAGCGCTCAACCGGCCCATCCCGATCCCGTCCACCCCGTCCGCCGACAGCGCCAAGAAGGTGCTCGACGGCGGAGCCGCCCCCGGCGGCAGATCGGGCGGGTCCGGTGCAACCCACGCGCCAGCCTCGGCCGCAGGCTCAAGCGCGGCCACGGCTGGAGGCGGGGCCGCCGCATCCTCGACCGGAGCCGGTGCAGGAGCGAGCGCGGGAACCGGCACCGCGGGGGCAGGCGCGGCGGCGGGGCCGGTCGGCGCGGCGATGGTCGCGGGCGCCGCAGTCGTCAAGGGTGCCGCGACCGCCGGGCCAAAGCTCGGCGGCGCTGTCGGCGGGACCGCCGAGAGCCACGCGGGCGCGGCGGCCGAGCAGACATCGCCACCGCGCGTCCCACCGGCGCAGGCCAACCCTCCGGCACGGCCCGCGCCGTCATCCGCGTCACCGCAAGCTCCGCCGCCCTCGGCGCCGCGCCGGTCGGACCCGACGCCTCCGCCGTCGTCCACGCCGTCCGAGAAGGAGTGACCGATGACGACGAACACCAACAGCGACTACCCGCTCGCCCCGGTGCAGTTCTCCCGCCTCACCAAGCGCGGGATCATGCTCGGCCTGTCCTTGCCGCAGCTCGTCGTCCTCGGCGTCGCGATCCTCGCCGTCGTCGCCTCCCTCTACACGGGCGGCGGGATGGGACTGGCATGGACCTCGCCCCTCTGGAGTTCGGCGGCGCTCGTGGCGGTGATCCCCGCCGGCGGGCGGAAGATCATCGAGTGGGTGCCGATCCTCGCCCGCTGGGTCGCCCGCACCTACCTCGGGCAGCTCATCTACCGGCGCCGGATCATCAAGCCCCGCCCCGCCGGAACCCTCGCCCTGCCCGGTGATGCGGCGGCGTTGCGGGAGTGGGAGGACCCCGAGACCGGGGCGGCGATGATCCACGACCCGCACGCCCAGACGATCACCGCGATCCTCGGCGTCTCGCATCCGGCGTTCGTGCTCCTCGATCCGGGCGAGCAGCAGCGCCGTGTCTCCGGGTGGGGCCGCGTGCTGGCCGCTACCTGCCGTTCGGGCAGGATCGCCCGGATTCAGGTCTCCGAGCGGACCCTTCCGGACTCCGGCTCTGGCCTTGCCGAGTGGTGGCGCACCCACGGCACCAATGACGGTTCCTGGGCCGCGACCACCTACGCCGAGCTGATCGAACGTGCTGGCCCCGCCGGGGAACGACACGCGACGACCATCAGCCTCGCCCTGGACATGAAAGCCGCCGCCCGGCAGATCAGAACCTCCGGCGGCGGGATGCGAGGGGCTGCCGTGGTGCTCCGTCAGGAGATGACTACCATGACGACCGCGTTGCGTGCGGCCGAGCTGACCTCGACCGGGTGGCTCACGCCCGGCGAGGTCGCCGTGATCTTGCGTTCCGCCTACGACCCCGCCGCCGCGCCCGCCTTGGAGCGTCACGGTGCGCTCGGCCGTGACCTCGCCACCGCCGGCCCGGTCGCGGTCACCGAGACCTGGGACAGGTTACGGTCGGACTCCGCGTTCCACGCGGTGCTGTGGATCAACGAATGGCCTCGCTCGCAGGTCTTCCCCGGCTTCCTCGCCCCGCTCGTGCTGTCCAACGGCATCCTCCGAACGCTGGCCTTGCACTACACGCCCGTCCGGGCGGACCAGGCCGCCAGGGACCTGCGGAGGAAGAAGACCGAGCTCATCTCCGACGCGTCCCAACGCAGGAAGATCGGGCAGGTCGAGGACGCCTCCGCCTCCGCCGAGCTCGATGACGTGCTCCAGCAGGAGGCCGACCTAACCGCCGGACACGGCGTCCTGCGCGTGTCCGGCCTCATCTCCGTGTCCGCGCCAACCGTCGACGAGCTCGACGCCGCCGTGGCCGCCGTTGAGCAGGCCGCCATCCAAGCGTCCTGCGAGACGCGCAGGCTCGTGGGTCAGCAGGCGGTCGCGTTCGCCGCCGCAGCGCTGCCGCTGTGCCGGTCAGTCTGAGCCCGTGCACCTGGCAGACAGCCCAACCCCCGCGACTGTGAGGAGCCGATCATGCCGACCTTCGATGACCCCCGCAAAGATGCCGCCGAGGCATATGAGGCGCTACGAGGCCTCGCCCACGCCTCCCGCGCCTTCACCGACCCGGCCGACACCTACACGGTGATCGGCGACCTGCTCGGCGGGGTGCGGTCACTGCGGCAGGTGCTCGATCAGCTCGCCACGACCCACACTGCCAACCGCGCCCGCGCCTACGACGACGCGGGAAGCCAGGCTGCCGGCGCAACCGCTGCTCTCTCCGCCGCCGATGAGCTGCACCAGGCCGGTACCCTGCTCGATCAGGTCGAAGCCCGGCTGGATGCGGCCTCCCAGCACTCGGGGCGCATCGCCTGGCACCCCGCCGAGACGAGCGAAACACCGGTGCGACGGTGGATCAGCGTCGCGTTCCTCGACGGCGCCCATGCCGACAAAGTGCTCGACCTCATCCACGCGGCAGGCACCGACGCTGCGATTGAGCACCTGGCCGGGTACGACTACGGCGAGGACACCGTGCGCGACGCGCTCGCCAACGGCTACGTCTACGACAACCCGCCGCGCGGAGCACTGGACCGGATGGCGACCAAAGACGTCTACACGCTGACCTACAGCCCGTTCCTCGGGCACGTCTCGCTGCTGCGCGAGTACGACGCCGTGCCCGACCCGGCGGTCCTCGGCATCGACACCGCTCAGTCCCTCGCCCGTAGCGTCGCACGGGCACCTGCCCGTGCCGCACGTGTGGAGGCGACGGACTGGTTCGCTCGCGCCCCGCACACAACATCGCCCGGCCAGGGCCTGTCGCTGTGAGCGGGCCGGAGGAGGGCCGGCTGCACACCAGCATCCTGGTCGGCCCGCAGGGCGAGCGGCGCCGGCACCGCAAGGCACGCCAGAAAGCCGCCGCCCAGGTCGAGACCGAAGCCCGGCAGGTGCGCAAGGACGATGCGAAGGCCAAGTGGGATGCGGAGCAGGCCGAGCGTCGCGCAACGACCTACCTGCCCGCCAGCGGTGAACCGGGGCCGGCGGCGCTCCGCACGCCCGGCAGGTTTCATCTCCCGAAGCACCAGGACACCTCCGCAACCCTCGCCGGGCAGTACCCGTTCCTGGCCGAAGGCGGCCTTGGCTCTGACGGGGTGTTCGTCGGGCAGGACCTCTACTCGGGCGGCAGCTTCGTCTACGACCCGTGGACCTTGTACCAGCGGGGCCTCATCACCGCCCCCAACGTTGTGCTCGCCGGGATCGTCGGTTCCGGCAAGTCGAGCCTGGCGAAATCCCTGTACACGCGGTCGCTGCCGTTCGGTCGCCGCGTCTACGTCCCCGGCGACCCCAAGGGTGAGCACACGGCGGTCGCAGAGGCCGTCGGCGGGCGGGCGATCATCCTTGGCCACGGGCTCCGCAACCGCCTTAACCCCCTTGATGAAGGACACCGCCCCTCCGCAGTGTCGGACGCCGCATGGGCGATCCAGGTCGCCTCGCGTCGCCGCGACCTGATCGGCGCACTCGCGGAGACCGTGCTGGACCGATCACTCTCGCCGCTGGAGCACACCGCCATCGACCTCGCTCTGCGAGACGCGGTGCGCAATGCCGAGGTGCCGATCCTGCCGATGGTCGTCGACCGCATCCTGAACCCCAGCGATGAAGACGACGAGGACGGGCGGCTCGCAGCGGACGGGCGCCTCGTCGGCCACGCCCTGCGGCGCCTGGTCGCCGGGGACTTGCAGGGCCTGTTCGACGGCCCCTCGACAGTGCGATTCGATCCGTCGCTGCCGATGGTGTCCCTGGACCTGTCTCGCGTCGCGGAGAACTCGACGCTCATCTCCGTGCTGATGACCTGCTCCTCGGCATGGATGGAATCGGCCCTCTCGGATCCCGCCGGCGGGCAGCGATGGGTGATCTACGACGAGGCCTGGCGCTTGATGGCCTACCCGTCGCTGCTAAGCCTCGATCCACCGATGAG
>NZ_DBHD01000160.1:0-9132 GCF_002296025.1 Microbacterium sp. UBA837 | reverse complement strand
TGCGCCCGGCCAGCGCGGCAGGGGAGGAACGTAGTACGACTTTCGCCGGACACTCGGGAGGCGATGCACGCTTGGGAGGACGAGACTCCAGCTTCGGCCCTCCGGAATGCGCATCACCTCCCGGGTGTACCCGCGGGCCCGGTGCTCACCGCCCCGGGCCGGTAGAATCGAGGCGTATCCCACACTCAGGCACGCACACACGGTGCCGCACATATCGCGCTAGGAGACCCATGGCCGCCATACCCGACAAGCCCGCCCTCGAAGGTCTCGAGCAGAAGTGGGATGCCGCCTGGACGGATGCCGGAACCTACCGGTTCAACCGCGGCGCCGCCGCCGAGGTCGGACGCGGCGGGGTCTACTCCGTCGACACTCCCCCGCCCACGGCATCCGGGTCGCTTCACATCGGTCACGTGTTCAGCTACACCCACACCGACGTGAAGGTGCGTTTCGAACGGATGCGGGGCAAGACCGTCTTCTATCCGATGGGATGGGACGACAACGGGCTTCCGACCGAACGCCGCGTGCAGAACTACTACGGCGTCCGCTGCGATCCCTCGCTGCCGTATGACGCCGACTTCACTCCCCCCTACGAGGGCGGTGACAACAAGAGCAGCAAGGCAGCCGACCAGGTGCCGATCAGCCGCCGCAACTTCATCGAGCTCTGCGAGAAGCTCACTGTCGAGGACGAAAAGCACTTCGAAGATCTCTGGCGGATGCTGGGGCTGTCCGTCGACTGGACCCAGACCTACCGCACGATCTCGGACGAGACGATGCGCACGAGCCAGCTCGCGTTCCTGCGCAACCTCGAACGTGGCGAGGCCTACCAGTCGCTCGCGCCGACCCTGTGGGACATCGACTTCCGCTCCGCGATCGCGCAGGCAGAACTCGAAGACCGCGAGCAGCCAGCCGCCTACCACCGCCTCGCTTTCCACAAGAGCGACGGCAGCGGCGACATCCACATCGAAACCACGCGCCCCGAACTGCTGGCCGCGTGTGTCGCGCTGGTCGCCCACCCCGATGACGAGCGCTACCAGCCCGCATTCGGCACGACCGTGCGCACGCCGCTGTTCGATGTCGAGGTGCCAGTGCTGCCGCACCCGCTCGCGCAGCCCGACAAAGGCTCGGGTATCGCGATGATCTGTACGTTCGGCGACGTCACCGACATCATCTGGTGGCGCGAGCTCGACCTTCCCAACCGCACGATCATCGGCAAGGACGGCCGCATCACCGCCGAGGCTCCCGAGGTCATCACGACGGGCGCCGCGCGTGCCGCCTATGCGGAGCTTGCCGGCAAGACCGTTTTCAGCGCCAAGAAGCGCGTCGTGGAACTCCTGCAGGAGTCAGGCGAGTTGATCGGCGACCCCAAGCCGTTCACCCATCCCGTGAAGTTCTTCGAGAAGGGCGACCGCCCCCTCGAGATCGTCTCGACGCGTCAGTGGTACATCCGCAACGGAGCCCGCGACGAGGCGCTGCGTGAGAAGCTCCTCGAACTCGGCCGCGACGTGGCGTGGCATCCGGACTTCATGCGCGTGCGGTACGAGAACTGGGTCGGCGGCCTCACCGGCGACTGGCTCGTCTCGCGCCAACGATTCTTCGGCGTGCCGATCCCGGTCTGGTACGCCCTCGACGAGAACGGTGAGCGCGACTACGACCGCGTCCTGCTCCCTTCTCACGACCAACTTCCCATCGACCCCACCACCGACGTGCCGCCGGGCTACACCGCGGACCAGCGGGGAGTCCCGGGCGGCTTCGACGGCGAGCGTGACATCTTCGACACCTGGGCGACCTCGTCCCTGACTCCCCAACTCGCCGGCGGCTGGGAGCGCGATCCCGAGCTCTGGGATCTTGTCGCACCGTTCGACCTGCGTCCCCAGGGACAGGACATCATCCGGACGTGGCTGTTCTCGACGATGCTTCGCAGCGCGCTCGAGGACGGGCGAGCGCCGTGGACTGATGCCGCGATCTCGGGATTCATCGTCGACCCTGACCGCAAGAAGATGTCCAAGTCCAAGGGCAACGTTGTCACCCCCGCCGACATCCTGCAGCAGCACGGTTCGGATGCCGTGCGCTACTGGGCAGCATCCAGCCGTCTGGGCACGGATGCCGCGTTCGACCCGCAGAACCCGACCCAGATCAAGATCGGCAGGCGCCTGGCGATCAAGATCCTGAACGCGGCGAAGTTCGTGCTCTCGTTCCCCGTCCCCGAAGGCGCCCGCATCACTCACGCGCTGGATGCCTCGATGCTCGCGACCCTGGACGGCGTCGTGCGCGACGCCACCGCAGCACTCGACGCGTACGACCACGCCCGTGCACTGGAGATCACCGAGTCGTTCTTCTGGACCTTCTGCGACGACTATCTCGAGCTGGTGAAGGAACGCGCCTACGACCAGAGCGATGTCGGGCAGGCATCCGCCGCTCTGGCGCTACGCATCGCGCTGTCGACGCAGCTGCGTCTGCTCGCGCCCGTCATCTCGTTCGCGACCGAGGAAGCCTGGTCGTGGTTCGAGGAGGGGTCGATTCACACGGCGTCGTGGCCCGAGCCGCTCGGCATCGACGGGGACCCCGCGGTACTGACCGCGGTCGGTGAGGCGCTCATCGGCATCCGTCGCGCCAAGACGGAGGCAAAGGCCTCGCAGAAGACGCCGGTGGCCTCGATCACGATCGGTGCACCTGCCGCGACAGTGGAGCGACTGCGCACGGCCGAGGGCGACCTGAAGGCCGTGGGGCGCATCGACACGATCACGTACACGGATGCCGACAGCACGACCGTGGCATCCATCGAACTCGGAGAGGTCTGACATGCAGCTCGGAACCCGCTGGCCCCTCGGGGCAACACCGCCGGCCGCCGTGCCCGACGCGCTTCGCGCGCAGATCGCCGCGGTCGAGGACCTGATCTCTGCCGGACAGCTCGCTCAGGAGCCGACACCGCGCTGGACGCTCACTTGGCTCGAGGGTCGGCCGATCGCGGAACTGGACACCGGCGTGATCGTGACTCTCGACGACGACGGCGAGGCGGTCGTGCACCACGACCCCGACGACGAGTTCGCGTGAACCTGCGATCACTCCTCGTTCGGTGACACCCGGCTCGCTGCCAGAAGAAGCCGCGCGGCGGCGAGTGCGGCGATGATCGTCACGGCTGCCGCGATGACGTACGGAAGCCGAAGGTCGACACGTGCGACCAGGCCCCCGAGCATCGTGGCGATGGGGAAGAGCCCCCAGGTGAGGCTCCGGATGATCCCGAGGACCCGGCCGAAGATGTCGCCCGGGATGATCATCTGCCGCAGCGCTCCCCACGGGACGTTCCAGAGCGACACTGCGAACGCCATTCCTGCGTAGGCGACGATCGCGCTGACGAGTTCGGGGGCCACTCCCACCGCAGCCAGGCAGACGCCGGCAGCCAGATTGGCGCCCAGCATGACGGCGCCGCGGCCGGAGCGACGCACGAGCGCCGGCGCGACGAGTGAGCCCAGCAGCGCGCCGGCTCCGATTCCCGCCGTGACGAAACCGATCGCCGCAGGAGCCACGCCCTGCGTCTCGAGGAAGTAGAGAATCGTCGGCGCCTGCGCGAACGAGAAGGCGCCACCGAGGATCGAGGTAAAGACCACGAGCGCACGGAGATAGCGATGGCGCCACAGGTACAGCGCAGCATCCTTGGTCGAGACCCGCGCAGCGGCAGATGCCGGGAGCCTCTCACCGGGAACCGCCACCTCGTCGCTTGCAAATGCGGCATCCGGGGCGGCCCTACGCAGGGCACTGGCAGCGGAGATCGGCAGCATGAGCGCTAGAACGATGGGGATCAGATAGCCCGCCGATCCGACCCAGAGCGGGAGCACGAGCGAGATCGCGAAGAGGACTCCCGCAATGGGCTGCGCGACGAAGCTGTCGATCGTGATCTGGGCTGCCTGAATCCGGCTGTTAGCCCGGTCGAGCCCTGCCTTGCCGACCAGCGACGGGATCACCGCATTCGTCGCGTTATCGAAGAGGGTCTCTCCGATGCCGAACGCCACAGTCGCAACGAGCAGGTGCCACAGCTCCAGGTGACCGGTTGCCGTCAGAGCAGCCAGGGCGACCGCGACGCCGCCCCGAAGCACGTTCGCCGAGGCCATGACCCGGCGTCGGTCGAACCGGTCGACGATCATGCCTGCTGGAAGCCCGAAGAACAGCCAGGGAACGAACGCCAGCGCTCCCACAGCGGCAATGGCTACCGGGTCCCGCGTCAGCGTCGTCGCGATGAGAGGGACCGCCGTACGGCCCACGCCATCCGCGAGGTTACTGAATGCTGCAGCGGTCCAGAGCTTCCCGAAGTCCCTGCCGAGCGGAACCCGACCCTGGACGGAGCTCGGCGCGAGGGTCATCGTGGCAGGATGCCGAGATGGGCGCCGGCGCGGGCATCAGCGCGCCCGTCAGCGTACCCGCGTTCCGCTGCGTGCCGGATCCGACGTGTCGATGCACGCCTCCGAACCCGCGCTTCAATATCCCGTTCCAGCGCTCGCAAGATGGCCAGCGCCGCCCGCTCGAGCGCACTCGGCTGCGGCTGCTCGCATCGGCTGGGGGCCACTGTGCTGATCACGCTCATGACTCCTCCGGGTCTGTCAGGGGGAACACATCGGTTCGGATGGTGAAGGGTCGCACTCCCTCGCCCTGCTGGTCGCGATAGCGAGCGACGTAGGAGTCGATGACGGTCTCAACCTCGCGAACGAGTTCTTCGAACTGGCCATCGGTCAGCCGAACGGTGGCGGTGCTGAGCATCGCTGTCCACTCGTCGGGATCCTTTCGAATCTGACGCGAGATGAAATCCTCGAGCTGCCGGTTCCGGCGTCGATAGAACTCGCTGATGACGACCTGGCTGGCGGCGCGGCCCGCGGGACTCTTGACGGCCGTCGGACTGGTCATCGAGACGGCTCCCTTGGGGCGTTCCCACCAACGCTCGCGCCCCGTCCCGCGATCCGGAACCTCTCGAATGAGATCGTGCTTGGCGAGGGCGCGCAGGTGATAGCTCGTGGCGCCCGACGACTCCCCCAGCTGCTCCGCCAGCGAACTCGCCGTCTGAGGACCGAACTGACTCAGGATGTCGTAAATCTCCACGCGAAGCGGGTGGGCAAGGGCGCGCAGCGCGCCAACGTCCAGTTCGCGCGCCTCGCCGATCCTCGGCGGCTGCTCGCCCGGCATCTCCTCCGACTCGTTCACGATGCAAGAATAAGATTGCAAACAATATTTTGCAAGCACATATTTGCAAACGACGTTTTGGAGTCCGCTACTGAGGAGATAGGTTGAGTCCATGACCGACGCCGCCCTGTCGAACCCGCTCCTCGCCGCAAGCCCGCTCCCCTACGGGCTCCCCGACTATCGGGCCATCCGTCCGGAGCACTATTTGCCGGCGTTCACCGAGGCATTCGCCCGGCATCGGCGCGAGATCGACGCGATCACGAATGTCGCGGCCGCCCCGACGTTCGAGAACACACTGGTGCCCCTGGAGCGGAGTGGTGAGCTGCTCCACGATGTCGCGTCAGCGTTCTACACCGTCTCGTCTGCTGACGCGACGCCGGAGATTCAAGAGATCGAAGAGGCACTCGCACCGTTGATGGCGGCGCACACGGATGCTGTGCAGCTGAACCCCGAGCTCTATCGACGCATAGCGAGCGTGCATGCGCAGCTGGATGACCTCAACCTCGCGCCGGAGGATCGCTATCTGGTCGAGCGTCACTACCGCGAGATGACCCACGCGGGCGCGGGCCTCGACGAAGCCCAGAAGGCCCGACTCACCGAGATCAACGGTCGCCTCTCGATCCTCACCACGACCTTCGAGAAGAATCTCCTGAACGACACAAATGACCTCGCTGTCCTGTTCGATGATGTCACCGAGCTCGACGGGCTCACCGAGGGTGAGCTGTCGGCGGCCGCGCGAGCAGCTGCCGATCGCGGCATCATGGGGGGCTGGCTGATCTCGCTCACCCTGTACACCGGACACCCGTACCTGGGTTCCCTGCACAATCGCCGGTCACGCGAGAGAATCATGGCGGCATCCCGCGCTCGTGGTACCCGCGACAACGGCAACGACAATCGCCCTGTACTACGCGAGATCGTGCAGCTGCGAGCAGAGCGCGCTGAGCTCCTCGGGTACCGCTCACACGCCGACTACGTCACCTCAGATGAGACAGCGCGAAGCCCCGAAGCCGTTCGCGACCTGCTGTTCCGCCTCGCCGCGCCGGCGGCCCGCAACGCCCGAACAGAGCAGGCGTCGCTTCAGGCGATGGCGGATGCTCAAGCCGAACCGTTCACGATAGAGGCACACGACTGGGCCTATTTCACCGAGAAGGTTCGGTCAGCTGAATACGACATCGACACCGCAGCGCTGCGTCCGTGGTTCGAGGCTGAGCGCGTGCTCCAAGACGGCGTCTTCCGTGCAGCAACACAGCTCTACGGCATCACTTTCACCGAGCGCCCCGACCTTCCGGGCTACCACCCTGACGTGCGGGTCTTCGAGGTGTTCAATGCCGATGGCTCGGCACTCGGGCTCTACCTGCTCGATCTGTATACACGTGATAGCAAACGCGGTGGCGCGTGGATGAACTCCATCGTTTCCCAGTCCCAGCTGCGCGGCACGGCGCCGGTCGTGGTAAATAACCTCAATGTCGTGAAGCCGGAGCCGGGCACTCCGACGCTGTTGACCCTTGACGAAGTCACGACCTTTTTCCACGAGTTCGGCCATGCGCTGCACGGCCTGTTCGCGACAGTCACCTACCCGCACTTCGCCGGCACCAATGTGTTCCGGGATTTCGTCGAGTTCCCGAGCCAGGTCAACGAGATGTGGATCTTCTGGCCCGAGATCGTGGCAGCCTATGCGCGCCACATCGAGACAGACGAGCCACTGCCGGCGCAGGTTGTGGAGCGCCTGAATGCGACCGAGAGCTTCAACCAGGGGTTCGCGACGAGCGAGTACTTGGCTGCATCCTGGCTCGATCAGGCCTGGCACTCGCTTCTTTCAACTGATGGTGCTGACGCGGTGGATGTCGCGGAGTTCGAGGCTGCTGCGCTGGCGGAGATCGGGCTCGACAATCCGGCGGTTCCGACCCGGTACTCATCCACGTATTTCGCCCACATCTTCTCCGGCGGCTACAGCGCGGGCTACTACTCCTACATCTGGAGCGAAGTCCTGGATGCCGACACCGTTGAATGGTTCCGCGAGAACGGCGGTCTCACGCGGGCGAACGGCGACAGATTCCGGGAGCGCCTCCTCGGCGTCGGCGGGTCGAAGGATCCGCTCGAGGCGTACCGGGACTTCCGCGGCCGCGAGGCCGAGATCGCCCCGCTGCTGCGTCGCCGGGGACTCGACAGCTAGGGAGCCCGCCCTCAGTCTCCAGCCGGGCCGACGCGGGGCGCGTCGACAACAAACCGCAGCCGCGCGAACTGACCGACCTGGCGCGCTTCGACCAGGCGGAGCCGGTCCGACTCAACCCGACGCGGAAACAGGGGCGCGCCGCTGGTCAGTGCGACAGGTGCGATCGATAGGGCGATCTCGTCGAGCGCTCCAGCGTCGTAGAACTGCGCGGCAAGCTCTCCGCCGCCGACGATCCACACGTCCGACTCCCCCGCGGCGTCACGAATCTCGCTCAACACGCCCGTCACCGGCCCCGAGACGAACGTCACATCCGCACCCTCCGGTACGGGCAGGTTCCTCGAGGTGAAGACGAACGTGCGGCGGGTGCCGAAGAGCTCGTGCCACTTCTCGGGGTGATCTACGAGATCAGACTCGCGCAGTATCCACTCGTAGGTCGACGACCCCTCGACGATCAGCGCGTCTGTGGGTGGCAGGAGCTCAGGATCTGGCTCGGTGCCGCCTGGCACGTCAAAGAGCCACTGCAAGGAATGGTCGGAGTCAGCGATCCAGCCGGTGAAGCTGGTCGCGGTGTCATAGATGAATCGCGTCACGCCGCGACGCTACTCGGTGGCCCCGACATCCTTCACGGGCAGGACGTGACGCCCGCTCAGGCGGACTTGCGAGCCTGGCGCAGTACGAGCGTCGGAGCTGCGCCATCCTCGACGGCAGCGCGCGTCACGATCACCTTGTCGACGTTCTCGGCAGAGGGGATCTCGAACATGATCGGCCCCAGCACATCTTCGAGAATCGCGCGCAGGCCGCGGGCGCCGGTCTTGCGCGCCACCGCGAGATCGGCGATGGCAACGAGCGCCTCGTCGTCGAACTCCAGGCTGACACCGTCGATCTCGAACATCCGCTGGTATTGCTTGACCAGCGCGTTCTTCGGCGCCGTGAGGATCTCGATGAGGGCCTCGCGGTCAAGCGGCGACACGGATGCGACAACGGGAAGGCGCCCGATGAACTCGGGGATCAGGCCGAACTTGTGCAGGTCCTCGGGCTGAACCTCGCTGAACAGGCTGAGGTCGTCGCCCTTGTTGTGAAGCGGCGCCCCGAATCCCACACCATGCTTGCCGACGCGCGACGAGATGATGTCTTCCAATCCGGCGAAGGCGCCGGCCACGATGAACAACACGTTCGTCGTGTCGATCTGGATGAACTCCTGATGCGGGTGTTTGCGCCCACCCTGCGGCGGGACGGAAGCCACCGTGCCCTCGAGGATCTTCAGGAGAGCCTGCTGCACGCCCTCACCCGACACATCCCGCGTGATCGACGGATTCTCGGCCTTACGGGCGATCTTGTCGACCTCGTCGATATAGATGATGCCGGTCTCAGCGCGTTTCGTGTCGAAGTCTGCTGCCTGCAGGAGCTTCAGCAGGATGTTCTCGACGTCCTCGCCGACATACCCCGCCTCGGTCAGCGCAGTCGCATCGGCGACAGCGAAGGGCACGTTCAGTCGCTTGGCAAGGGTCTGCGCGAGGTAGGTCTTTCCGCATCCCGTCGGCCCGAGAAGCAGGATGTTGCTCTTGGCGATCTCGATGTCTTCGGCGCGCTGCTCGGCGGGCTGCAGCGTCGAGTGCGCACGGACACGCTTGTAGTGGTTGTAGACGGCAACCGACAACGCCCGCTTGGCTGGCTCCTGACCGACGACGTACTCCTCGAGGAACGCGAAGATCTCGCGAGGCTTGGGCAGATCGAAGTCGGCGACAACCCCGTCGCCGGACTCTGCCATACGCTCTTCGATGATCTCGTTGCAG
>NZ_DBHD01000147.1:0-3015 GCF_002296025.1 Microbacterium sp. UBA837 | reverse complement strand
TACGCCGCGATGGTCACCGGCCCCCAGAACATGCCGGTGTTCAACGACATGTACCTGACCGACGAGGACAAGCGAGACATCATCTCGTCGCTGCTGTACATCCAGCAGACCGAGTCCCCCGGTGGATTCAAGCTCGGGTCGCTCGGACCGGTCGCTGAGGGTCTGTTCATCTGGATCTTCGGGATCAGCACCCTGATCGGCATCACCGTGTGGATCACGGCGAAATCCAACTGACCCCGCATACCGAATACGTAGCAAGACGCTAGAGGAGCACCATGGCACACGAGGACGACCCGCACGGCCTCGACAGGGCGTCGTACCAGCCCTCGTCGGGAACGGCCGTCGCCGTCACCGACCCCGTGCGTAACCCCGAGCTTCCGCCGCACCGTGAGCGGATGACCGACAAGGACCCGGCGGCGATGAAGCGCGCCGTCCGCACGATCTACACGCTCTTCTACATCTCGGTAGCCGGGTCGCTGTGGGCAGTTGCCGCCTACATGATCTTCCCGATCGAGAGCGGCGAGATCCCGGCGATCCGCGACAACAACCTCTTCATCGGCCTCGGCATCGCCCTCGCGCTGCTGGCTATTGGTGTCGCCGCGATCCACTGGTCCAAGGCGGTGATGTCCGACAAGGAGCACACCGAGGCCCGCCACCCCACTCGTGGCACCGACGCGACGCGTGCCGGCGCCGTAGCCGTCTTCGAAGCCGCCAACGAGGAGTCAGGATTCGGACGACGCACCGTCATCCGCGGCGGCCTCTTCGCGGCCCTGATCGCCTCGATCCTTCCGGCGATCACCCTCTTCCGTGGTCTTGCCCCCGAGAACACTCCCGAGCGCCCCAACGCGGGCAACCCGGTGTACCTCCTCAGCCACACCATGTGGAAGCCCGGCATGCGTCTGGCCAAGGACCCCGAGGGAACGCCGATCAAGGCATCCGAGGTCACCCTCGGCTCGGCAGTCCACGTGATCCCCGAGCCGCTCGCCGACCTCAGCCACGAAGAGGGTTACCTCGACGAGAAGGCCAAGGCGATCGTGCTGCTGGTGCGTATGCTCCCCGAGCAGATCACCGAGACCCCCGAGCGGGCGAGCTGGTCATATGACGGCATCGTGGCCTACTCGAAGGTGTGCACACACGTCGGCTGCCCCGTGGCCCTCTACGAGCAGCAGACGCACCACCTGCTGTGCCCGTGCCACCAGTCGCAGTTCGACGTCTCGGACGGCGCGAAGGTCATCTTCGGCCCCGCTGCCCGCCCGCTGCCGCAGCTGCCCATCGAGGTGGATGACGAGGGTTACCTCGTCGCGCAGAGCGACTTCACCGAACCCGTCGGCCCGAGCTTCTGGGAGCGCCATTGAGCACCGCCACCGCTACTGACGAGACGGCCGTCGGTACCACCAGAGACAAGCCGCTCGGCGGCCGATTCGTCGGCGCAACCGCCAACTACCTCGACGAGCGCACCAGCCTCTCGGGTCTGGTCAAGGAGCTCGGTCGCAAGATCTTCCCCGACCACTGGTCGTTCATGCTGGGTGAGATCGCCCTGTGGAGCTTCGTCGTCGTCCTCCTCTCGGGGACTTTCCTGACCTTCTTCTTCCAGGCGTCGATGGTTCCCACCCACTACACAGGCGCATACATTCCGATGCGCGGCGTAGAGATGTCGGCGGCCCTAGATTCGACCCTGCGCATTTCGTTCGACCTGCGCGGTGGGCTCCTGGTGCGCCAGATCCACCACTGGGCGGCGCTGGTGTTCATCGCCGGTATCGGCGTTCACATGCTGCGGGTGTTCTTCACCGGCGCGTTCCGCAAGCCTCGCGAGCTGAACTGGACGATCGGCTTCGTGCTGTTCGTCCTCGCGATGGGCGAGGGCTTCACCGGCTACTCGCTCCCGGACGACCTGCTGTCGGGTAACGGCCTGCGGATCATCGACGGCATGATCAAGGGAATTCCGCTCATCGGTACCTGGACCTCCTTCCTGCTGTTCGGCGGGGAGTTCCCTGGTGATCAGATCGTCGGACGCCTGTACACGTTGCACATCCTGCTGCTGCCCGCGATCCTCGTCGCGCTCCTCGCGGCCCACCTGATCCTCATGATCGTGAACAAGCACACGCAGTTCGCCGGTCCTGGGCGCTCGAACGACAATGTCGTGGGCTACCCGATGCTGCCGGTGTACGCCTCGAAGATGGGTGGGTTCTTCTTCATCGTCTTCGGTGTGATCGTGCTGATCGCTTCGCTCTTCACGATCAACCCGATCTGGAACTACGGTCCGTACGACCCGTCCCCGGTGTCAGCAGGTACGCAGCCTGACTGGTACATCGGATTCGCGGATGGCGCCTTGCGTCTCGTGCCCCCGCATTTGGAGTCGGTGTTCTGGGATCGCACCTGGTCATGGAACATCATCCTGCCGCTCACCGTCCTGATCTTGTTCATCGTCTTGGTCGCGCTCTATCCCTTCATCGAGGGGTGGATCACCGGCGACAAGCGCGAGCACCACATCGCGCAGCGTCCGCGCAACGCCCCGACACGCACCGCCATCGGCGCCGCCGGCGTCACCTTCTACGCCGTGCTGTGGGCAGCAGCGTCCTCCGACATCATCGCGACCCACTTCTGGGTCACGATGGAGGGTGTCATCCATACGCTGCAGGCTCTGCTCTTCGTGGGTCCGGTGATCGCGTACTTCGTCACGAAGCGCATCGCGATTGCGCTGCAGAAGAAGGACCGTGAGATCGCGCTGCACGGCTACGAGTCCGGTCGTATCGTCCGCCTCCCCGGTGGCGAGTACATCGAGGTCCACCAGCCTGTTGACGAGTACGAGCGCTGGAAGCTCGTGGACTTCGAGACCTACGAGCCGCTTGTTGTTCGCCCGAACTCGCGCGGCCAGATCCCGTGGCACCAGCACTTCCGCGCCTCGCTGTCGCGCTGGTTCTTCGAAGACCGCCTCGCCCCGGTCACGCAGGCCGAGGTCGACGAAGCGCTCTCGCACCAGCACCACGAGCTCGACCACATCGCCGAGCAGGAGGA
>NZ_DBHD01000057.1:1613-8936 GCF_002296025.1 Microbacterium sp. UBA837 | reverse complement strand
ACCGACTGCCCGCCGCATCCCCATCCTCGGAATCATCGCGTTCGTCGTCGCTTTCATTGCCCTTGCGCCTTCGCTTGCGATCTTGCTCATCGGGTTCCTCCCCGAGATGGCGACGATCTGGTGGCTGCTGATCGTGACGATGCCCTTCTCGATCCTCGTGGGGGCGGTCGCCCTGGTGCTCGGGATCATCGCACTGATTCTGGACATCCGCGCACGTCGTGTGCTCGTGTGGTCGATCGTGTCGCTGATCCTCTCCCTGATCACGGTGCTCGTGCCGCTGTGGCTGATCACTGGTGGTTTCAGCAGTGGAGACTACGGCGCGAACTTCTGAGCCCGAGGTCCGCGCGCATAGAGTGAAGGCGAGCCCGGAACGACGAGGAACGAGAGCGGATGTCGGCGATTGCCCCCGGCTGGTATGACGACGGCCACGGCGCCTTGCGGTGGTGGGACGGTCAGCAATGGACCGAGCATGTGCAGCCGCACCCACAGGGGATGCCCGACCCGTGGCAGCGTCCCCGCACGACGCCCGCACCGGAGACGTCCTCGCAGTCACCAGAAGCGACCGGCGACACCGCTGCGTCCGATGGTGTTCCCGTGGCGCAGGATGCCCCGTCGGGAATCTTCGTTGCAGCCACCGCCCCCCAGCGCAGCCGAACCTGGATCATCTGGGTGATCGTCGGTGTTGCGATGCTCGTTGCGGTAGTTCTCGCCGCGGTTCTCATCCCGCTCGCAATCCTCGGATTCGGTCGAGTGAGCGCACCGGCGGCCGTCGAACCGACGAACGACGATGAACGCGGCGCCGTCGAGGCCGTCTACCAGTTCGATGAGGCCTGGCAAACCGCGGACTGCGACCTCTTCCTCGGCGTCACGACCGAGCGCCTGCGCGAAATCGTGCAGATCAAGGATTGCGCGACGTTCGCCGGTCAGTCCGAGGCCTTCACCGAGTGGTACTCGGACTACGAGATCGTGGTGACCGGCATCCGTGGCCCGGGCTACGAGTACACCGTCGCAACGCAAGAAAGCTATGTCGCTCACTTCGACCAAGACGGAAACCCGATCGAACCGGGCGTGCAGCAGGTCGTCGAGTACGAATACACGCTGGTTCCGGATGACGATGGTTGGGCGGTCTACGACCTCGTGAGCGTGGAGTAGGGCTCTCCACGCCGCGTCGGAGTGTCTGTCTCGGACGAGTAGGCTGGCACGGCCGGCGTTCCGGCGCCGACGAGAGCGAGCACATGACCACGACACCCCAGCCGCGCACCGCGCGTTTCTACATCGTCGCGATTCTGGTGGGTCTGGCTGCTGGCCTGCTGTCGGGTCTGTTCGGTGTGGGCGGGGGCACCGTGATCGTGCCGGCTCTCGTGTTCTTCCTCGGCTTCAACCAGCGCCTCGCCGCGGGTACATCACTGGCAGCAATCGTCCCGACCGCGACAGTGGGCGTGATCTCCTACGCGACGACTGGCTCCGTGGCGTGGGTCGCGGCGATCATCCTCGCCGCCGGGGCGATCATCGGTGCTCAGATCGGCACATGGCTGCTGCACCGACTTCCTCTTCCGGTGCTGCGCTGGGGCTTCGTCGGGTTCTTGGTCCTCGTGATCATCAGCCTTTACCTGGTCATTCCGTCGCGGGATGCTGGGATCGAATACACGATTCTGTCGGTCGTCGGCCTGATCGTGCTGGGCCTGATCACCGGCATCCTGGCGGGGCTTCTCGGCGTCGGCGGGGGCATCGTGGTGGTTCCGGTTCTCATGATCCTGTTCGGTGCGAGCGACCTCGAAGCCAAGGGCACGTCGCTGCTCATGATGATCCCCACGGCGCTATCGGGCACCGTCGGAAACCTTCGGCGCAAGAACGTCGATCTCCCGGCAGCCATTGCCATCGGCATCGCGGCGTGCACGACAACGGCTCTCGGCGCCTGGATCGCGACGCTGGTCGACCCGTTCGTCGGCAACGTGCTGTTCTCGATCTTCATCGCCTTCATAGCCGTGCAGATGGCGCTTCGGGCGATTCGTGCTCAGCGCTCCGGTTCCTGAGGGCCGGTGCCGCGCGTCACCAGCCGGTGCTGAGAACCCGATCGAGCGAATCGACGAAGTAGTCAACCGACTCCAGTGACACGCACAGCGGCGGCTTGATCTTCAGCACGTTCTGGTAGTCACCGGTGGGCTGCATGATCACCCCGAGCGTCAGCAGCCTGTCGCAGATTGCCGCGGTCTCTTCGGTCGCCGGCTCCAGGGTGACGCGGTCGCGCACGAACTCGACGCCGAGGTACAGGCCGGCGCCATGCACCGCTCCCACGAGGGGATGGTTCTCAGCCAGCGCTTCCAGACGCCGCTTCAGATGAGTTCCGACGACGCGCGCGTTGTGTTGCAGACCCTCCTGATCGATGACATCCAGAACAGCCAGACCGATCGCCGCCGACACCGGTGAGCCGCCCGTTGAGGAGAAGAAGTACCCCTGAGTGCGGTACCGATCGGCGATCTCGCGACGGGTGATGACGGCGCCGATGGGGTGGCCAGCGCCGATCGACTTGGCGACCGCAACGATGTCGGGCACGACCCCCTGCTGCTCGAATCCCCAGAACCATTCGCCGAGCCGGCCGAAGCCCACCTGCACCTCGTCGGCGATGGCCACGCCACCGTGGCGGCGAATCGCTTCATAGACCTGTGCGAGATACCCCGGCGGTAGCGCGACGCCGCCGGCGTTGCCGAAGAAGCTCTCGCAGATAAGCCCGGCTGGAGCGCGCCCGGATGCTGCGAGCCGGTCGATCTCCGCCACGGCCTCGGGGGCGTACCGCTGCGCGTCCGCGCCGCGGTACGTGCCGCGGTAAGAGTTTGCGGCAGCGACGGTGTGCACCCACTCCGGGCGCGTCGCCAGCGCGTTCGGGTTGTCGGCGATCGAGGTCGACACGGCATCGCTCGCGAAGGTCCACCCGTGGTAGGCCTCACGCATCGCGACGATGTCAGTGCGGCCTGTGGATGCCATCGCCAGTCGAAGAGCAAGATCTGCTGCCTCTGAACCGGAGTTGACGAAGAACACCGTGTCGAGCTCATCGGGCAGGGTCTCGACGATGCGCTCGGCGTACTCGGTGATCACGCCGTAGTGGAAGCGCGAGTTCGTGTTGAGCAGGTTCAGCTGTCGGGTCGCGGCATCCGCGACGTGGGGATGCGCATGGCCCACCGAGGCGACGTTGTTGACCATGTCGAGGTAGACCCGACCGTCGACGTCGATCAGATACTCCCGCCATCCGCGCTCGATCCGCGGCGGCGCGTCGTAGTAGTGCTCCTGAACCGCCGCCAGGACTCCGCGGCGACGCGCGAGAGTGTCGTCGCCGCGCGCAACCGGTGGAGCCAGCCCGAGCGCGTCGGAGACCTCGCCCGTGACGTCCCGCCAGGCTGCGGCGAGGCGCGCCGTGACCCGGGGAGGTGGCGGCTCGTCGCCCGCCGCGTGGCGCTGCACGAACAGGCGTGTGCGCGCGGGAAGCACAGCATCCGTGCCGTCGGGAATCCCGGTGATCGTGACAACCTCGTCGCCGCATCGCCACGTGACGGTCCCGGCGTCGCGTGTCCATTCGCCATCGTCTCGACCGAGCGCGGGCGGCTCGGCGAGCCAGAGCGTCGTGCCGGTGGGGATGGTCGCCGGCTCAGCAGGGGTTCGCGGCGGCGCTCCGCTCAGCACCGGATGCCACGCTGGCACGACGACCGCACCTGCACCGGCATCCAGGGTGCTCAGCGCCGCCCGGTCGAGCTCCTCCGGATCGAGCCACGCGCCCCGATCGTTGAGGGGTGAGACCGTGCCGGCATCGAGCACGACAACCTCGGCCGGGAGAGTGAAGAGGGGCGCACCCTCCCACGTCCGGGTCGGCGCGGCGCGGCCGGGTTCCAGCGCGCTGCGGATCGCGGCAGTCATGACGGATGCCGGCACCGACGTCGCGACATCGAAGATGCGGCGCTCGCGATCAAGCGCATCAGCGGCGTACTCGTTGGCGTCGTCGAGGCGAACCTGCGCGCGTCCGCTCAGCACGAGAGTCGCCCCGCGTAGGACGACCAGGGGCCACAGCGCCGTGATCTCCTCGTCGGTGAGGTGGCGCCGCGCGTGGAAGGCGCGGATCGCGGGGATGACTGATGTCGGATCGGCACCGTCGTGGTGCAGCACGGAGGATGCCGTCACGGCTATCTCCGCGACCCGCCACGAGCGCATCACGTCCCCGAAGTCGATCACGGCATCGGGGAGGAGTTCGCCGTAGCCGCGCAGGACGTTGTCGTCCGTGATGTCGAAGTGCCCCGCCTGCATCGGGAGGTGGGGCACGATCGGGTCGAGCGCAGCAACGGCCCCGCAAACTGCCCGTTCTATCGCGGCGCGAACCTCGGCGTCCGGTTCATCAGGCAGCAGGGCGTCGATGACTCTGCGTGCATGGCGCAGATCCCATTGGAGGATGCGTCCGCTCGCGGGATGCTCGAAGCTCTCCAGCGCTGCGCTCACCCGGCCCGCAAGGTCTCCGAGTCGTTCGATGACCGCGGGGGGAAGGTAGCGCGACCCGGTCAGGGTGTGGCCGGCGATGTTCTCGAGCACTCGAGCGTGAATTCGCCCCTGTGAGCTGTCCCACCAGGCCCACAGTGCGCCCCGGGGGCCCGAGAGCACGCGAGGCACCCGCAGCGTGGGATCGGCCACCGCGACAGCATCCGTTGCCGCATCCTGCATCCGGATCTCGGTCTCGCTGAAGACCGGGTTGCTGAGCTTGAGCACACCGAACGGTGCGTCGGAGCCTCGCGGGAAGAGGCGGAAGTTCTGGTCCTGCTGGCTTCCGAGGGGGTTCGCTACGACGACGATGCCGAAGACGAGCTCGCACAGCTTCTCGACCTCGTCGGTGCTGAGCGTCGGAGTCGGCAGTTCGACGTGGTCGAAGTAGTTGAACAGTTCGGGCATGGCGTCTCCTTGGCGGCCCCATGATGGTGGAGTGGATTCTCTCACTCCCGACGACGTTCTGCCCCCCGCGCGAATCGTGCTGCCGTGGCGTCCGGCGCCGTCGCGCATTGACGCGTTTGAGCGCGTGGCTGCGTGGTACCGCGAGAACCTCCCGGAGATCCCGTTGACCACCGTCGACACCGGCGACGTCCCGTTCGTCCTGGCCGCGTGCCGCAATCAGGCGATGGCGGATGCAGCGCCGGACGAGGTCGTCGTGATCGGTGATGCCGACACCATTCCCGAAGTGGGTCCGGTGCGAGAGGCGATCGCAGCGGCAGCGACGAGCGGCGTGGTGCACCTTCCCTACACGGAGTACCGCTGGCTCGGAGCGACGGGCTCCGCCGACTACGCGCGCGGGGTGCCGCTGCCGGAGTGCACCGTCGAGCAGTTCGTTTCGGGTGCCTGCTCGGGCGTGTACATTGCGACACCCCGCACCTGGGCGCGGCACGGGGGCCAGGATGCCGGGTTCCGCGGGTGGGGGTTCGAGGATGCAGCGTGGAACCTTGCCCATCAGACGCTGCTCGGCGAGCCGCCGCGCCGCCACGAAGGTCGCGTCTACGCGCTTCACCACGTCGGCGAAGTCCGTGCCGGCGCCGGCTACGACGCCAACGCCGCGCGGATGCAGCAATACCGGGATGCCGCGGGCGACCGCGCCGCCATGGCAGCGCTCGTCGGCCTCTCGGATTAGGCGCGCGTTCGCGGCATCACCTGCGTTGGGCAGCGACGCATCGGGCCTCGGCTGGATCAGCGAATGGCGAAGCTGAACGGCCGACCATGGCTCGACTCTCAACCCGTGAGCCGCAGCGCGCGCTTTCTCCACGCGCCACGATGCATGATTGGCGGCACCAACGCGTCCCACCGTCCCGCTGGAGACGAGGTCTCCGAACGCTGCCACCGTTTCGGCGAGCGGAACGCTGCGATCCTCCGCGTGCGCCCACAGCAGGTCGACCGATTCCACTCCCAGCCTGTCAAGGCTGCCTGCCATCGCGGTGACGATCGCGTGCGCCGAGAGGCCTTCTGCGGACTCTGGCCACCGGTGCGGCACGAGCGGATTCTGCCGAACCTTGGTTGCGATGCTCACTCTCTCGCGGATGCCGTCGTTCGCACGCAGCCACCGTCCGATTACCCGCTCGCTTGCCCCTCCGACACCGCTGGGGTCATCCCAGAACGCGTAGCAGTCGGCAGTATCGAGCCACACCCCGCCCGCCGCCACGAATCGATCCATCAGGGCGAACGCGCGATCCTGATCGATCGTCGTTCCGTAGGACATCGTGCCCAGAATCAGTCGGGCCACCGTCGTTTCGTTGTTCATGCGACCCATGCTCTGACCTGGAGCGCGCTCCAGGTCAAGCGGTGAGCGTCCGGTATGCCCGCTCCGGACCCGGGTCGGAGAGTTGGTCGGCCCGGATCGCGGTGAGTGTTGCCCGACCCGCCCAGGCCGGGTCCAGGAGGGCCGAGAGAGCAGCCTCGAGATCGTCGACGCTTGCCGCATTCGGATCGAGGGCCCGTCCGATGTCCTCGCGCTCGATTGCCGCTGCCCCCGCGAACTGGTCGGTCGAGAACGGCAGCACGAGAAGCGGCACCCCAGCCCCCGCGCCCTCTGTAACCGAGTTGTTGCCGCCGTGGGTGACGGCAGCGGCGGCGTGATCGAGCAGCCGCACCTGCGGAAGGTACTCGCGCACCAGCCAGCTCGGCGGAATCCAGCCGAGTTCTGCCGGGTCAGTCGCCCCGGTCGATATGGCCGCGCGGACGCCAACGCGGCGCAGCGCCTCGGCAACACGCGCGAGCACGTCGCCGCGCACGGACAGGAAGCTGCCGAAGCTGACGTACACGAACGGCTCGTCGACGCCGAGCCACGCACCGACTTCATCGTCGGCGGGCTCAGCGCGCCGGGTGGAACCCAGAAAGACGTGCGGGGGCAGCGCCCGTCCGTCGGTGCGGGCGAGCTCACCGGGATAGTTGTAGAGCACGCGCTCGCCGTGGGTGGCGAACGCGTCCTCGACGCCGCGCGATCTCGGATCCAGGCGCTGGGCGACATCGTTCCACTGCGCTGTGAACCCTTCGGAAACCTCGATGCAGACATCCTGGAGCGTGCGGAGGTCATCGGGGTCCGGAGTGAAGGCGGCCGGCCACGCGGGCGGGAAGCCGTACACCTCGCCCGCGATCGGGAGTGCGCTCGGATGCCCGAGCACGACATCCCCGTAGGGGATGCCTGCGGTGTGTAGCGCGAGCCGTGCGCTGAAGGCCAGGTGGTCGACAAGGATCTCGTCGGGAGAGACATCCTCGATCACGGCGAGGGTCGCGCGGGCGCGATCCTCGGGTTGCCACATCAGGTCGGTGAGGCGCTCCCGAGCCTGATAG
>NZ_DBHD01000057.1:0-1293 GCF_002296025.1 Microbacterium sp. UBA837 | reverse complement strand
CCTGATAGCGCCTCTATGTCAAGCGGCCACCACGAAGGGATGGGTGACGGCATCGGCGACGAGGACGCGGTAGATGGCCTTGGTGAGCTGTCGCTTGAGGAGCCGGAGGGCTTCGGTGCGGCTGTTCCCGGCCGCGAGTCGGCGTTGGTAGTAGTCGCGACCGGGACCGGGGAAGATCGTCTGCACATGCGCCGCGAGGTGGATGGCGTTGTTCAGCTGCCGGTTCCCACGCCGCGACAGGCGATGACGGACGACGTCGCCGCTGGAGGCCTCGATCGGCGCGGTGCCGGCGTAGCTGGCGAGATGATCGGCGCTGGGAAACCTACCGATGTCCCCGACGTGTCCCAGGATCTTCGCGGCGAGCACGTCGCTGATCCCGGTGATCTCGGTCAGGCTCGTGCCCGAGGAGGCGACCGCGGTGGCGCACCGGCGACGATTGTCGGCGATCGCCCTGTCGAGCCGTCGGATATCGGCAAGCAGGTCGCGGGCCATCTGCTTGCGCTCGGTCTCGACCGCATCGCCAGGACGGACCTTCGCGAGCAGGCCGGCAGCTTTCGCGGCGGACAGGTGCAGCGGCGCGCCGCCGGCGATCAGGTCGCGCAGGTGCCGGTGCAACCGGTTCATGGTGCGGCGTCGCTCCCGGGTCAGCTCGTCACGGCGGTCCGCGAGCAACCGCAGCACGCGGGTGTGGTCGTCGGCAGTGACAGGGGCCATGTCGGGCCGTTGGGCGGCGACCAGCGCCACGCCGCGGGCGTCGATGTGGTCGGTCTTACGACCATGCCCGGTTTCGAGCAGCCGGGCCCGCGCGGCCAGGGTGGCGGGGACGTCGACGACGCTCTCGCCCGCGGCGACGAGGCGTTGCGCGAGCAGCTGCCCGAGTCCGCGGGCGCCCTCGATCGCCCAGCGCCGATCAGCCCACGGTGCGGCCCAAGTCAGCAGCTGGTCGATTGTCGCGCGGGTCGCTCGGACACGGATCGTGCCGAGTTC
This sequence comes from Microbacterium sp. UBA837, assembly GCF_002296025.1. Classification (NCBI taxonomy): domain Bacteria; kingdom Bacillati; phylum Actinomycetota; class Actinomycetes; order Micrococcales; family Microbacteriaceae; genus Microbacterium; species Microbacterium sp. UBA837. Next base: position 306 of record NZ_DBHD01000057.1, on the reverse strand, counting down.
GGCCAGGTCCGCGCCGAGCGCTGTCGCGGTATGCGAGCTCTTGTGAGGGTCGATGCCGATGATCACGGTCATGAGTCACTTCCTTCGGTTGCCGGGTGGTGGGATACCACGGCGGGCAACCTGAGTTTCAGGAAGCGATGCACGCCTCTATCGAGCCACGCCGCAGCGGGCGGTGACCGGCCGGCACGCTATGAGAGAGCCACACCGGAGTGGGCAAGGAGCGTGAGAGCCCAGCCGGCCACCTCCCTCGCACCCTACGCCCCCGTCGGAACCGAGGTGCTGGCACGATCAAAGCAAGTCAGGAGC
>NZ_DBHD01000191.1:0-25195 GCF_002296025.1 Microbacterium sp. UBA837 | reverse complement strand
ACTTCCCAAAAATCCCCCTCCCCGGTTCGCCTCACCCTCATGTGGGTACGAGTGGGGACGTGGGGTCGCTGAGCGCTCTCATGGCGTTCGAGGGCCGACCGGTGTCGATTCAGGGGGTCAGGCCGTCAGGCGGGCGCTGACCGAGAGGGGCGCTCTGAAAGATCGGGAGGTCTTCATGGCTCTTCCGAAACACGGCACTGTCAGGCGATACCGGGCGGGATGTCGCTGCGACGAGTGCAAGGCGGCGAACACTGCGGCGAAGCGTCGCGAGCGCGAGCGGAAGGCTGAGCGCGAGGGCCGGCCCGTGAAGCGTACCCAGGCGTCGAAGCGTGTACCCACATCCCGCGATGTACCCACAGGATCAGGCGCCGGTGACCCCACCGATCGGGAGATCGAGCGGGAGTTCGAGCGGATCGCGCGCCTCTCCGACGCCGGCCCCATCGAGCGCGAGGTGTGGGCGCTCCTGGGAGAGATGGACAAGCCCGCCGAGCGGCTGACGCGCGAGGTCGTGTTGCGTGCCGCGCAGATCATGGACAACCCCGGATCGGCCGCGCTGTTCAAGGCGGGCGCCGACGTCATGCGTTCCTTCATTGCTGATCACCTCGCGACCAAGCCGGGAGGTGACGGGAAGAGTGGAGCCCTCGCAGAATTCCTGGGTTCGATCGGGAGTTCCCGCGGGCGTCGAAACGGTCCCGCGGTGGATGACACCGCGCAATCCGGATAGAGACACGATCGCCGATGAGGTGATGGCCGTCATGCGGCTGCTCGGCTGGGAGCCGATGCCGTGGCAACAGGACGTGTTCGACGTCGCGTTCGAGGTCGATGCTTTCGGGCAGCTCTGGTACACCGAGATCGTCATCATCATCCCGAGACAGTCGGGGAAGTCGACGCTGGTGATCCCGTGGGGCGTGCACCGGATGGTGACGTGGCCGGATCGACAGTTCCTCCTCTACATCGCGCAGACCCGTGCGAAGGCATTGGAAAAGCTCGAGGAGGAGCACTTCTACCACGTCGGCCGATCACCGTTCGCTGAGCTGCTGGTCCCGAACCGGCGCGGGAACCTCCTTCACCTGTCGCACGGTGACGAGCACATGAAGTGGGCGAACGGGTCGAAGTGGGGCATCGACGCGCCCACAGAGGACGCCGGGCACGGCGGCACGCTCGGTCTCACGATCGGCGACGAGATCTTCGCGCAGAAGGATGATCGTCTCGAGGCGGCTCTCGGCCCGGCAACGACCGCTGTTGATGATGCGCAGTCGTTGTGGATATCGACCGTGGGCGAGTCGAAGCTCAAGTCGCCGTTCCTGTGGAAGAAGGCGGAGTCGGGCCGGGCTCGTGTGGAGGCCGTCCGTGCGGACCCTTCGTTCTTGAGCGTGCACCGGTCGCTGTACATCGAGTATTCGGCTCCGATGGATGCCGACCCGCTGGACCCGCTCACCTGGTGGGGGTGCATGCCGGCGCTCGGCTACACCACCACGGAGCGGAAGATCGCCGCGTTCGCGGAGAACATGCGCGAGGCGTTCTATCGCCCCTTCCTGAACTGGTGGGGTGACGACCTCGGCACCGACTGGGAGATCTCGAAGGATGCGTGGAACCACCACGACGTCCTCGACAGGGACTCGCAGATCGACACGAACAAGCTCGTCTGGGTCATCGACATCTCACCCGACCGCGACTGGGCATCGATCGGCGTCGCCGGTCAGCGCGCCGACGGGAAGCTGCACATCGAGGTCGTCTCAGACGGCCCCGGCACCTCGTGGCTGCTAGACGGTGAAGGTGAGGGCGACGACAGGCTGAAAGGCATCCTCGAGCTCGTCGACCGGAACGGCGGCGTCGTCTACTACGAGCACCGCACCACCGGGACGATTGGCCCGGATCTCGAAGAGGCCGGCATCGAGGCGTACCCGATCGGGGCGCAGGACATCGCCGTGGCCGCGCCGGCGCTGAAGGACTACGCGCTGAATAGGCGGATCGTTCATCTCGGACAGTCCGAGCTCAACGAGGCGTTGGCGGCGGCGGCGAAGAAGAAGCTCGGCGACGGGTGGGCGTGGGTGCGTGGACGGTCGCTTCGCCCGATCACGTCGCTGATCACCGTGACGTACGCGCTGCGGATGCTCGCGAAGAAGCTACCCGAACTCGGGTACGACCCGGCAAGCGCGCTGCGGCATGCGAACCGGCTGGACGAAGGGACGGACGCATGACCGAGAAGAAGGAGCGCCGCGACTGGTCGACGATCCTCGACATTCTCGGTGCACTGCTGATCGTCGCCGGCGTGGCCCTGTGGTCAATCCCGGTCGCGCTCGTCGTCGCCGGCGTCGCCGTTCTCTTGGCGGCACATCCGATCACGGTCAGGGGGTGGCGTCGATGAGCCTGTTCGTGCGAGAGGAGCGCCGCGACCTCGGGTGGCCTGAGGTCTACGGATCTGAGGGGTCGGCGTTGATCGGCCCGGGCACGGTCACCAAGCTCGCGCCGGTCTATGGTGCGGTATCGCTCATCGCCGACGAGTTCTCGTCCACGCCGTTCCGAGTGGAACAGGAAACCACCGATGGGGAGCAAGAGCCGGTGCAGGCGCCGCTCATTCTCCTCGACCCTGACCCGTACCTGTCCGAGATGGACTGGCGTTACCAGGCTGTCGTGTCGCTGAAGCTCCGGGGCAACGCCTACGGACTCGTCGATCCCGGGCGCCGATACTGCCGGTGGATTCACCCGGACTGGGTGATCGTCGATGAGTCGAATCCACTGAAGCCGCGTTACTACGTCAACGGTGTCGAACAGATCCCTGTGAAGCGTGGGGGGTCGCTGCTTCACGTCCGCGAGTTCGTGCAGCCCGGGACCGTGAAGGGGCTCTCGCCGATCCAGCACTTCATGTCGACGTTCGACACGGCGAATCTGGCGAACGAGTTCGGGCGCAAGTGGTTCCGGAACGCCTCGGTGCCGCCGGCGATCTTGCAGTCGAAGACGGCTCGCATGGACCCGGACAAGCTGCGCGAGGCGCGCGACGACTTCGTGGAAGCCACCAGCGAGGGTAAGCCGGTGGCGCTTCCGGGCGAGTGGGAGTGGACGAAGATCTCGCTCACCGCTGATGAGGCGCAGTTCCTGAACACGATCGAGGCGTCCGCAACCACGATCGCGACGATCTTCCGCGTGCCTGCGGAGGACATCGGGGGCAAGGCCGGCAACTCCCGCACCTACTCGAACCGCGAGATGGACCAGGAGCTGTTCAACATCCGGACGCTGCTCCCGCTGGGACAGCGGCTCGGGCAGGCGCTGTCGGCGCTTCTGCCAACGGGGCAGCGGGTCGTATACGACCTCGACTTCCTCGCCCAGCCTGGACAGCTCGAGTCCGCTCGCGCGGACACGGAAGAGCTGCGCAACGGCACGCTGCGCCTGAGTGAGGCACGCCGCCGGCGTGGGCGTAAGCCGCTTACAGAGGCAGAGATCGAGCAGTGGCAGCAGTGGTACGCGACCACGAAGAGCGAGAGCGAGAGCGACGCCAAGTCGTACGCCTACTCCATGCAGGAGGGAACACAATGACCGACGTCATCGAACGGCGCGCGATCCCACAGCGAGTTGAGCTGCGCGAGGCGCCCGAAGGGAGCGACAGCCCCGGCATCCTCACCGGGTACGGGGCTGTGTTCAACCAGCTCAGCCGCGATCTCGGCGGGTGGTTCGAGGAGATCGCACCGGAAGCTTTCGGCGCGCCGGGCACCGACGGTGCAGTGGACATGGAGCGGCACGGTCGCGTCATGGGCCGATCCGAACACTCGTCGAAGCTGCTCCTCGGCACGACCGACGCCGGCACGTTGCGGCTGTTCCTCGACGATGTCGGGCTCCGCTACGAGATCGACCTCCCCAACACCGGGGCAGGTCGAGACGCCGCGGTACTCGCCGGTCGCGGGGACTACGCGTTCTCGTCGTTTGCGTTCCGCGTCCTCCCCGAGGGAGCCGAGTGGCGCATCGACGGAGACGACAAGTACGTGCGGCGCGTCACCGGCGCCCAGCTCGTCGATGTAGCCCCTGTCGCCGACCCGGCCTACTGGGGATCGAGCGCCGAGCTCCAGCGAGCATTCGACCTCGACGAGGTCCGAGCATCCCTCAATCCTCCGCCTGCCCCTCCGGGTGAGCGGGAACAAGCCGCAGCAGAGAGCTGGCGGAGCAAGAACACCCGTCTGAGCGAGCGCGAGGCGCTGGCTGGACACCGACGCCGCCGTGGCGGCAAGAAAGGAGTCTCTCGATGAGCACCATCGCAGAAGACATCAAGCGCCTCGCCGACGAGCAGAAGCGGGCGTGGGAGAACGAGGGAAAGCCCCTCGCCGACATCGCTTCGGAGCGGGCGTTCACCGCCGAGGAGCAGCAGAAGTTCGAGACGCTCGAGCGGGCGTACAACGACTTCGACGACCGCATCAACGCGCTCGTGATGCAGCGCAACCTCGAAGAGCGGGCGATGGACTTCGCCGGCGAGCTCCTCGGCAACCGCAGCGCCTTCGGCAACGCGGCTGACCTCAAGAAGTTCGCTGACGACCTGCGCTCGGTCCTCGGCGGCGAGCAGCGGAACCTCGACTACGTGCCCACCTCGGACGAGGTGCGCGCGCTCAGTGTCGGCACCGCGACCGCTGGTGGGAACACCGTCGGCGCGACGTTCCTCCAGCAGCTCGTGGAGCCGCTCCGCCAGTTCTCGGCGGTCTTCGCCGCCGGCGCGTACATGTTCGTCACCGAGAAGGGCGACGAGGTCACCCTGCCGCGGCTGGCGAGCTTCGGTGCGGCCGCCGCACAGACCGAGGCGACCCAGCTCACCGGAACCGACCCGACCTTCAACCAGGTCAAGTTCGGCGCCTTCAAGTACGGCGACTACCGCGGCATCTCGAACGAGCTGATCACGGATTCCCTGATCGACATCGAGGGGTTGATCTCGCGCCTCATCGGCGAGAACATCAGCGTCCTGCTCGGCCAGAAGTTCGCGGTCGGTGCCGGCACGACCGAGCCCACCGGTGTCGTCACCGCCGCAACGGTCGGCAAGACCGGTGGCGTCGGCGTCGGCGGTGTCCCCACGTGGGAAGACCTGATCGACCTCCAGGAGTCGGTGCTCGCGCCCTACCAGGCTCGCGCATCCTGGATCGGCTCGAACTCGGCGATCGCCGCGATCCGGAAGCTGAAGGACACCAACGGCCGCTACTACTGGGAGCCGAACGGGCAGACGGGTGCACCGTCGCAGCTCCTCGGTAACCCCGTGTACCGCGACCCGTTCTTCGCGACCGTGGCGAACGGTGCGAAGTCGCTCGCCTACGGCGACTTCTCCCGCTACTGGGTCCGCATGGTCGGCAACGTGCGCGTCGAGCGCAGCGACCACGCCCTGTTCGGTTCGGACCAGGTCGCGTTCCGCGGCGTGGTGCGTGCCGACGGCAACCTGGTGGACACCTCCGCCGTGAAGGTGTTCCAGGGCGGCGCGGCGTCCTGACCATCACCGGGAGCCCGGGCCTCACCCGCTCGGGCTCCCGGAACACCGATCGAACTCACACGAAGGAAACGATCATGACGCAGCGCAAGACGGCGGAAACGCCGAAGCCGGCCGCCGCCGAGAAGGCGACCGTGAACAAGGCAGAGGTCACCACACCCCCGGATGCCGAGAAGGCTTCCGAGGAGACCGATACTGCGACGGTGGACGTGGCGGAGGTTGCCGCGACCGTAGCCGCAGACACCCCCGCGGACACGGAGGCTGAGACCACGTCGACGAAGGTCGACGGGAACGTGCCGTCCACCGACGCAGGTGAGAAGAAGACCGTCATCATGGCGATCTCGATCACCGGATACCGCGACGGTCAGCCGTGGCCCGGACCCGGCGAGCCGGTCACCCTCCCCAAGGACGAAGCCGACAGCTTCATCCGACTCGGGTACGCCACCACCGAGAAGTGATCGCGAGTTGCGCGCTCGGTCGAAGAGCCGGGCGCGCAACTCGTAGAGGGGAGCATCATGGCGAGCAATTGGCCGCTGCATGCCGCAGACCTGCGCAAGGCGCTCGAGTACGACGTGAGCCAGGACGACGCCGCCGAGCTCGAACTCTTCATGGCGTCAGCATGCGAACGCATCGACACCTACACGGGCCGCAACAAAGACTCGGCACGCCACGTACTCCCGAGCGGGAAGCTCCCGACGATCTTCGTCCTCGCCGCCCGCTACACCGCGAAGCTGTGGTGGCAGCAGGAACACAAGGGGCCGCGCGCGCGACCGAGCGGTGAGGATGGGGAAACCGCGCCGATGGGCGTGGATCTGCCTCGCAAGGTGCAAGCGTGGCTCGCTCCCTACCCGCCGCGCCTGTACATCCCTGCTGAGGAGGAAGCGTGAGCGGCATCGCTGCGCGAACCGGAGTGCCCGCCGCACGCGCCGGCCTAGAGGCAGCGATACGCGCAGCGCTCACCGACGAGCCCGAGGTCGACATCTACCCGGGCTTCCAGTGGCCCGTGAACTACCCCGACTGGACGGCGCTCGGTCAGGCAACCAGCGAGACCGACCCGAAGAACATCGGGCCACGCCGGCAGATGGACGAGACGATCACGATCGACGTCAACGTCGGCGCTTGGCGGCCCGGCCGCGGTAGGGAAGTCGCGCAGGCCGCATACGACCGGGTCTTCAGCTTGCTGGTGAAGATCCAGAACTACATCCTCGACGGCGACAACATCACGCTCGGCGGTGCCGTGCTGTGGTGCGTCCCGGGCGGCTTCGACGCCGACGGCGAGGAATTCGAGGGCGGCTTCCAGGCGGAGATCGCCGCACGATTCGTCTGCTCGCACCGGATGCGAGCCAACTGAGAGGAGTCGCCGAGATGGCGAAATTCATCAACGTCAGCCCGCTCGGCGCACTCGACATCCCCGCGATCGGGCGAGTCGTCCAACGTGGCGAGGAATTCGAGGTGCGTGACGAGCTCGCCCCGACATTCGCGGGACAGACCGCGAACTTCATCCCTGCCGACCACACCGTGCCAGAGCTCCGCGCCCTCGCAACCGACATCGGCTTGGACGTCCCCTCGGACGCGAAGCGTGCGGAGATCATCGCGGCGCTGACCGGCGCGGCGAACACGACTGACGCTGACGGCGTCGAGGAAGGAGAGTCCGGTGACGACGCAGCTTGACTTCACCGTCGGCCTCGCGAAGGAGTCCGGGTACGGCACGGCCGTCACCGTGACCCGCTTCGTCGAGTCTGAGGCCAAGATGAAGTACGACGTGAAGACGGAGACCGGGAAGGGGCTCCGCCCCGGAAAGCCGGTGAACCGTCTCAACCGCAACTACATCTCTCGCTTCGAGGGTTCCGGCGAGATCGCGTGTGACGCGACGACCCGCGGTCTCGGGTTCCTGATCAACGCCGTGATGGGCGCGATCACGAACACGCAGGTGCCGACGTCGAGCCCGGCCGTGTACCAGCAGGTGCACACCCTTTCGATCACCGACCCCATCTCGACGTATACGGTGCAAGAGGTGCTTCCCACCCTCGGCGGGGTGAACTCGCATCCTCACACGTTCACGGGGTGCGCGTTCGACAGCCTCGAGCTGTCCGCGTCCGAGGGCGGCACCGTGGAGGCGAAGTTCTCCATCACCGCTCGGGAACTTCTGACCACTGAGGACGCAGCCGCGGCATCGTATCCGGCCGACGATGAACTGTTCACCTTCGTCGGTGGCGCGATCTCGCTCGGCGGGACACTGACCGCGCCGACCTCGACGGCGCTCGCATCGCTCAGCGGCGACCCCGCGGCGAACATCGCCGACGTGTCGGTGATGATCAAGCGCAACCTCGACTCCGACGGCTGGAACCTCGGCGGGCAGGGCAAGCGGTCACGTCCCCCCGTGCTCGGGAAGCCGGAACTGTCGGGGAAAATCACCGCGGAGTACGAAGACAACACGCTCCGTGACGCCTACCTGAACCAGACGGCGATGAATCTGGTTCTCACCTTCGAGGGCACCGAGGAGCTGTCCTCCGGGGTGAAGGCCGTTCTCCAGGTCGTTTTCCCCGCGATCCGGCTGAAGGGTGAGGTTCCCACTTCGGACGGCGGGAACCCGATCAAGCAGTCGATCGATTTCGAAGCGTTCGACGACGGGGTCTCTGCGCAGCCGGTCTGGGTCGTTCTCCGCACGCTGGACACGACACCGTGAGCGAGGCGACGGGGGCTCAGCCGGACCCGGAGAGCCTCCGTCGCCTTCTTTCCGGGCTGCGCGAGTTCCCCCCGAAGGTGCGCACCCGCACCCGCAAGGCGTTGCGCGGCACCGGCGACGAGATCATCGCGGGGCAACGCGCGCGTCTGGACGGCGCCTTGCCAGGCGGAATCCGGAAGTCCGGGTCAACGCGCATCCTCGTGCACTCCAAGCGCAAGGGGAAGTTCTTCCTCGTGAAGAAGAACCTCTACAGCGACCGTGACGTGCAACGTGGTGGCCGATCGACCGGTCTCCGCGAGGGGATCAAGGCTGGGCTGCGCACTCGCGTTGTCACCGGCAAGACCCGGCAGGGTATCGAAATCAAGACCACAGGCCCGAAGGTCGACGGCTACAACAAGGCCAAGTTCTGGAACAAGCGTCGCTTCCGTCACCCCGTTTTCGGGAACCGGGACCACTACGTCGACCAGGCCGGCCAACCCTACTTCCGTGCGCCCGCATTCGCTGGGCGAGACGACATGCTGCGCCGCACCGAACAGATCCTCCGCGACGCCGCGAACTCATTCTGAAGGAGACACAGATGGCGAAGATCCTGCTGGCCGATGGCCGGAAGATCCCGATGGTCAAGCCCACCGCGTGGGACGGCGTCGACGTCGAGCGCGAGACCGGGTGGAACCGGAAGAAGTACGCCGAGATGATGCAGTTCACGAACGTCCAGTCCGCGTTCGGCATCTTCGCGTCGCTTCGCCGCGCAGGCGTCGAGACGACGTTCGCCGAGTGCATGGAGTACACGGGCATCGAGAACATCATCGCCGAGCCCGGCGACCTCGCCCGGCAGGCAGAGGGCGAGGGTGAGCAGACCCTGGACCCTCCGAAGTCCGAAACGGACGCGGACGACGATCCCGCCGAGTAAAGAACGAGTCCTGGCCGGAGCTTGATCGTCTCAACGAGCGCGAACCGTGGCTGGTCGACCAGATCAGAACCCGCGAGCTGCTGATATGCCGGCACGACTACTGGCCGTCCCTCACGCCCGACAAGATCCGGGAACTCGAATACTCACAGTGGCCCGAGCTCGCGCTCGCGTGCGACTCGATCTCTGAGCAGCGGAAACGCGAAGCGGAGGAGATGAAGCGGAAGGCGAGGTGACGGCATGCCCGGAGGCGCTTCTGATCTGATCATCCGCCTACTGGTCGACGACAAGCAGCTCGACAAGGTCGACAACGCCCAGAACCGGTTCGACGCCTTCGGCGATGGGCTCGGCATCGCCGCACGCGGGGCCACCGTCGCCGTGGCGGCGATCGGAGCGGCGGCGGTCGTGACCGGTGTGGCCGCGTCTGAGGCGCAGCAGGCGGCTGGCGCCGTAACGTCTGTCTTCGGCGAGTACGCCAGCGAGGTCGAAGACTACGCCGCCACATCCGCGGAAGCGGTCGGACTCAGCGCCGCCGCGTACTCGCAGATGGCCGCGACCATGGGTGCCCAGCTCGGAAACATGGGCCTGGCGCAGGAGGAAGTCGCTGGTCAGACGAACGAGCTCATCACGCTCGGCGCTGACCTCGCGGCCACGTTCGGCGGTTCCACCTCCGATGCCGTCGGAGCGCTGTCCGCGCTGCTGCGCGGAGAGGCTGACCCGATCGAGCAGTACGGCGTGTCCATCAAGGAAGCGACGATCAACGCGAAGCTCGCCGAGATGGGCCTTGCTGATCTCGAGGGGGAAGCGGCGACAGCCGCGCGGACGCAAGCACTCCTAGCGCTGGTCACTGAGCAGACCGCGGGCGCGCAGGGGCAGTTCGCGCGCGAAGCGGACTCGGCAGCGGGGTCGACGCAGATTATGCAGGCGCAGTGGGCGGACGCGGCAGCGCAGCTCGGACAAGTGCTTCTGCCTGTCGTGTCGGCGGGAGCCGCGGCGCTCGGTGATTTCGCGAACTGGGCGGGGGAGAACGCGGGACTCGTGCAGGGGCTCGCCGTGGGCGCGCTTGTGCTCGCTGGGGCGATCATCGCCGCGAACGCCGCGTTCAAGGGGCTTCTGTTCATCAACGGGATCGTGGCGGCGCTGACCGCGTTCCGTGCCGCTCAGGCGGCCGGGACGACGGCGACGATCGCGCAGACCGTCGCGCAGTGGGCGAACAACGCCGCGTGGCTGGCATCGCCGGTGACGTGGATCATCCTCGCGATCATCGTCGCGATCGGCCTGCTCGTCGCCGCGGTTGTCTGGCTCGCAACCAACTGGGATTCCGTCATCCAATGGATCGGCGGTGCGTGGACATGGCTGTGGGAGACCATCCTTCAGCCGATCTTCAACGGCATCGCCGCGGTGTTCACGTGGATCTACCAGAACATCATCTATCCGATCATCGTCGGGATCATGCTGTACATCGGCCTCTGGGCGGCGGCGATCACGTTCCTGTGGGAAGCGGTCATCTCGCCGGTGTTCAACTTCATCGGGGCGATCTTCCAGTGGATCTGGGCGTCGATCATCTCGCCCGTGGTCGGGTTCATCGTCGAGCACCTGAACTTCATGGGTGCGGGCTTCCGGCTGCTCTACGCGAACTACGTGCAGCCCGCGTTCAACGGCGTCGCATCGGCGCTGCAATGGGTGTGGGGATCGATCATCAAGCCGACATTCGACGCGATTGTCGGCGCGATCCGATGGGTCGGCAACACCGTGAGCAGCGTCTTCGGCGCGATCGGCGGGTTCGTCGGAAACGCCTTCTCACAGGCGCTCAACTTCGCACGAGGCCCCATCAACGGGCTTATCAGTCTCGTGAACAGCGCGATCTACGCACTCAACGGCCTGTCGGTGTCGATCCCGGACTGGGTTCCGGTCGTTGGTGGACAGACGTGGGGGCTCAGCCTCCCGACGATCCCGATGCTCGCAGCCGGTGGTGTGACCACCGGGCCGATGCTGGCGTGGATCGGCGACAATCCGGGCGGGCGTGAGGTCGTCGAGCCGCTGGATTCGGTGCAGCAGCGTCTCGAACGGGTCGCCTTGCAGTCCGCGGCGAACGCGAGCGGGAGATCCGGGACGTCGCGGCTCGCTCGCGATGATCTCGACTACCTCGCAGACCGGATCGGGAACACGGTGTACCCGCTGATCATGGCCGGCGCTCAGCGCACGGTCCGTACGGCACTGAGGGGTTGACATGGCGGTAGCTATCTCGGCGGCGCTCCTCTCGGCGTCTGACCCGCAGCCGGTGCAGGTGGCGATAACCGGCACGACTGCGGGTCAGATGTTCGAGGTGCGCGGCACCGCCGCGGACGGGTCCGAGTGGGAGATCCCCGGCGGGGTCGGAACGTCAACCGGGGGTCAGATCCTACTCATCGACAACCGGGCGCCCTTGAACAGCGTCGTCACCTACGTGGCAGTGGTCGCCGGTGACTCCTACACGTCGACAGTGGTCACGATCGACTACGACGGGGTCGCGGTCGTGCAGACACTCGACGGCCAGACCGTGGTCGAAGTGGAGATCGCATCGGTCACGGAGCCTCGAAAGGGGGCTCCACGGGCGAACGTGTTCGAGATCGCTGGAAGGTCCGATCCGGCCGTCCGGCTCGACGTTCCCGGGAGCTACGAATACTCATGGGAGCTCGAGACGGTCGGAGCTGACTCGGACGTTTTGCTCGCGATCCTCCGAACCGGGCGACCTATCGTGCGCCGCACGGTAATCGGAATGCGCGACCTGCAAACGGTCGTGCTCGGTGTCGTCACAGGCTGGGCCGACGAGCTGACAAGCGACGGGCTCCATACCTGGCGCCGATGGTCGTTGACAGTGCGTGAGATCGCAGATCCAGAACCGTCGAAGCCGCTCGTCGCCTACACGTGGAACGACTTCGACGCGGCGATGGACAGCCGCACGTGGGACGACTTCGACGACCTGTTCGACACCTGGGCAGAATTCGACGCCGCCGACTGGGCGCAATACTGAGGAGGCTTCCGGATGCCGCGATCGGGACCGCCTGAGGAAGTGCTCGCGGGAACATGCCGGTGGTACCCCAGGGTGACATCGTGGCTCGGCGCCACACTCCTCGCCGCAACCATCCCGATCGTCTCGGGACGGGTCACTGCGAAAGCGGATCAGGATGTTCCCGAGACTTTGACGCTGACCGTACCGAGATGGGCAGCACCTGCCGCAGGTTCCGATGTGATCGACTGGCGCCCCGGGAAGAACGCCAGACACCCGCTCGCACGCTATGGGCAGCGCCTCGACGTGACCGTGATCGTGGAGTCCCTTGCGACAGGCACCAAGTACGAAACCCGAATCGGCCGGTTCCTCATTCGAGACTGGGAGGACGATGACTCGGGGACGGTGAGCGTCTCGGCGGATGGTCTTCTGAAGCTCGCGGAGACCGACAAGCTCGGCCGGGCGATGTCACCGGTGGGGAGCCTCGCCAGCGAAGCCCGCAGACTGCTCCCCGCGGGAATGGGCGTGTCTTTCGACACCAGCCTTGAGGACCGGGCGTGCCCGCGCGGCATGGCCTGGTCCGACGATCGCCTGAGCGCATTGCAAGAGATCGCGTCAGCATGGCCGGCGTTGCTGCGAACCGATGAGTGGGGCCAGTTTCAATTCCGTGCACCCCTCCCCGACGTGCCGGTCCCAGTTCTCGAGTACAAAGACGGCGTCGGCGGGACGTTGATCGGCGCACCCATGTCAGACACACGTGAAGGCGTCTACAACCGCGTCATCGCGAGTTCCTCGAACAGCGACGTCGCGGATGTGCAGGCTTCGGCGTCGGTGACCGCTGGTCCAATGAATGTTCGCGGCGATTACGGCGTCGTGACGAAGAAGTGGTCCTCACCCCTCATCACAGACAGGCGTTCCGCTGAGCGATCCGCGCAGACGATGCGTGACAACTCCATCCGGGCGGCACAGACCGTGCCGGTGCGGATAGCGCCAGACCCCCGACCCGACCTGGACGACGCGGTGGTCGTGAAGCGTGGAGGGAACACGGATCTGTGGGGGTGGATCACCGGATACGACATGCCTCTCACGCAGGCAGATGGGGACATGCGGATTGACGTGGGGGTTGCGGCGTGATGGACATCAGCAATCTCAACATTCGCGGCGCCTCGGAGACGGTTGCTCCCGAGGCGGCAGACGACGTAGCGCCGTTCACCACCGGAACGGTCTACGAGGTCGACCCGGGCGCGGGACTAGTTCGGGTGGGAGTCGCGGGCGGGGCTGTATGGCTTCCCGCGATTGCCGCGCGCTACACCGGCGACTCTCTGGCGCGTGTGCTGCTTGATCCCTTCACTTCGCGACCGGTTCTCGTCGCCGGCGCGGTTCGCCCGCGCGACCCCGCAGTCCTCGGCCGGGTCACCGCCGGCCCCACGTCAGGGATGCTGACGGTCGAAGTGGATCAGCAGTCCCATGAAGTACCGGCCCTGCCTGGCGCCTATTCGGTGGACTCGTCAGCTTGGGTGCAGCTCGACGACTGGGGTGTCCCGTTCCTCGCGATCGGACCTTCAGCGGAGGCCGCCAGCGCCGCGCCGTCGACCCCGTCGGCACCTGATCAGTCGGCTACCGAGCAGGTGACGGTCGCGATCGGGCCGCAGTGGTCAGGGACGTGGCGGCAGACGCGCTGGGGAAATTGGAATCAGAACCGCTACGGCGGGATCTCTGACATCTACCAAGGCAGCTATCAGTCGTCCGGGACGCTGCTGGGGTTCGCGGCCTACGGCGACCAGGTCGTCAACCTCGGCGCAGTGTCGATCGAGAAGATCAAGTTCACGGCGCGCAAGAACGACACGAACGGGCTGTCCGCGGCGCTGACCGTGCAGGGGTCACCGCACGGCGCGCGCCCATCAGGAGCGCCGTCATCGTCGGGAGATACCGCGTCGACGCCGACGATCGGTCCCGGCGGATGGGGTTCCGTCGAGCTCCCGGCTTCCCTGCGAGAAGCGTTCAGAACGGGCGCCGCGAAGGGCCTCTGCGCAGTAGGTGGCGCATACGGCGGGTTCGGCGGCACAGCAACACCGGGGAGCTTCGTGCTGGAGATCACCTACACCCGAAACGTCTAGGAGGACAAGATGGCGATCGACGCGCGGCGACACACCACCCTGCTCGAGGGTGAGAAGCCGACCAGGGCAGCACTTGCAGCGGCGATCTTGTCGATCAACGACGTGATCCCTGTGGCGAACAAGACCGATCAAGCGCAACTCGCGACCGAAGTGGCCGGCGCAGGGATAGACCCGGCGGAGGCGCCGATCGTGACAGTGCGCGCAGACGCGCCGGGTCTCCATGCCATCGAGTATTCCTTTGACGGTTCCGTGTGGCTCCCCGCGTCGGGGCTGTTGCATTTCGATTCTGATGCGGCTCGTGACACGTGGACGACCGCGAACTCGGCCCTGTTGTCAGCGGGTGACGAATGCGTGTCGAACGGATTCCCGTGCGTTTGGTCCGGCACCGAATGGTCTGGTTCGACGTGGACGACGCTGACGGCAGCCGCGGGGTGGACGGCAGGGACGGGCTCGAACGCTCCGCAGGTATGCCGTGTGGGTAACACGATCTGGTACCGGGGGAGCCTGTACGGGGGTACGCCGAACACGACGGCGGCGACGCTTCCGACGTGGGCGCGCCCGTCACGCACCGCACGTGTTCGGATCACACTGTCGGATGGCTCCAGTGGGTATGTGCGCGCGTGGTCGTCGGGCGCTTTCCAACCCTCGGGCAGCGTGCACGACGAGACCTACGTTCCGTGGCCGGTGCTGTGATGGCCGCCGAGCTGCCCGGCGCGGATCAGATCCGGGAGATCCTCGCCGCGGACGGGGCCCCGCCGCACATCATCCTCGACATCGGTGGCAGCGCCGACATTGACGGTGACGGCCTGGTCCGTGCCCGCCTGGATGATGCCGGCGAGCTCGTGGTCGAGGACGCCTGATGTACGTCTACCCGGGCGAGTTCGTTGACCTCGGCTACGGACGCGGCTGGCTGGACCGGAAACCGGCCGCGTCGATCTTCCGCATCGACCAGCAACTCGGGCATCCGATCCAGATCACCGAAGCCGGCCGCTTTCGGTGGCGGCAACAACAGCACTACGACACCTACCTGCGCGACGGGTATCCAATCGCACTGCACCCTGATACCCCCTCTGAGCACCAGAAGGGGAAGGCAGTCGACTCCGATGAGGCGCAGCGCATCCTCGCGATCATGCACGACAACGGGTGGCGGCGCACCGTCTACCGGTGGGTCAACGGAGTGTGGACCCTCGTCGAGGAGTGGCACTTCGAATACTTCGAGCACCTCGACAACCACCGCCACGAAGGCACGCCCGCGGGCGGCAACGCACAACCTCTGGAGGACGTCATGAATGCTGACCAGGAGAAGAAGCTCAACCAGAAGCTCGACTGGCTCATGGAGCGTGTGGCCGGGTCGAACGATTCGGGACCGTCGATCACGGACCTGCTCCGCGCGATCGACTCCGACACGGACCGCATCCGCACCGTCGTGGGCGGTTCCCTCAAGGACGGCGCTGTCGTCGGGGGGAACGTGATCAACCGGCTCCGGGCGATCAAGGCCGCGCAGGGCGACGAGCTCACGAAAGAAGACCTTCAGGAGGTCATCGCGGGGATCATCGAGTCCGCCGGCGGGGGTGGGCTCACGCAGGAGGAGATCACCGACGCGGTCGATGAGGGCTTCCGCCGCGGCATCGACAGTCTCACCATCACCGCGGTGGCGAGCGAGTGATGGCCGTCCCGGCGATCATCCCGTCCTCGTGGCGGGACAAGCTCGCCCACGCGTACCTGCCGGAGACATTCGCGTCGATCATCGCGGTCGGGTCGCTCGCGTTCGGGGTGACGATCGTGATCATGCCGGACTTCTACGCCGGCATCACGTCGTTCGCGCTCGCGTTCGCGTTCGTGGAGCCGCACTGGTGGGGGCTGGTGATGGTCGCGCTCAGCGTTGCGATGCTCACGCTCCTCTTCACCTCACGCCAGGCAGTCGCGGTCCCCACGTTCCTGCTCGGCATGGTGTGGGTGCTCTGGGTCGTTCCCATCGCAGCAGTGCCCGGGTTCGCCCCGTCGGCGGCGATCGCGTACTGGATGATCTCGCTGCTGACCATCACGACCGGGTTAGCATGCACCGTGCGGAGGGAAGAGAGCCGTGGGTGAACACAAGGCGATCCGGCTGACGTCGCCGACGAACGCGTGGGCGCTCGGGGCTCAGGCGATCTCGTTCCTGATCCCTCTGCTTGCTGTGACGGGGGTTTACGATCCGGCAGCGCTCGGGGAGATCAGTCCCGTTCTATCCGAGGTGTGGCAGTGGGTGCTGCTCGTGTTTGCCGCGGTCGCCGCGACGGCGACGCTGCTGCTCGAGTACACCCTCGGCGACGGGCGTCGGATGGAGTCGGTGCTGAGTATCGAGATGGTCGCCACCGCGGTCGTCGCGCTCTGCTACCTGATCCTCTTCGGGGCGCTCGTCGACCAGTACGGATTCCTCTCGAACCCGCTGACGCAGCTCATCATCGGGGGCCTCGGGCTGACCGCGGCAGGCCGGGTCGGACAGATCCTCTGGGAGCGGTGGAAGTACCACCGTGCGAAGAAGTCCCGGCCGGTTCACATCGCACGGGTGGAGGCGATCGCCAGCCCGAAGGAGAGCTGATGTCGTTCGAGCAGTGGGGAGCCCTGCTCGGTGTGGCAGCAACGCTCATCGTCGCCATCACGGGACTCCTGAAGGTCATCGTCGACGCCGTGGCGCTCCGCAAAAAGAGCGACCCGGAGCCGGCACCCGAGGTCGGTATCCCGGCGACACCCGACACGGACATCGATATCCGCGCATACGAGGACATGCAGGCCGACCGCGACAAGTGGCGCGATCTCTACCTCGGCAACAACAAGCACGACGATCCCGAAAGGTGAACATCATCATGAAGACCATCGCAGGCTGGTTCACCGCGGAGCGACGCCAGCTCATCCAGGCGTTCTTCGCCTCGCTCGCGCCTCTCGCGATTCTGCTCGGATACGGAACCGAGGGAACGTGGGAGCAGCTGCTGATCCTCTCGGGTGCGGGGCTAGCCGCGGCCGGTTCGCTGCTGAGCCTCGTGAACGTCCGCATCGGGGACTGGGCTACCCAGGGGTGGGCGATCGTCCGTGGCGCGGTGTATGCGCTCGGCACGACCGTTTCGCCGGCGCTCGTGCTCCTCGGCTTCTACGACGAAGCGACGAACACGCAGGTGCTCACCGGCATCTCCGTGGGGCTCACGGTCCTGTCGTCCGGGATCGCGATATTCGCGAACGGGCAACAGCAGAAGACCGCCCTGGCCGCGTAAGGGGTGAGGGTCGGTGTCCACGCTCGAGCTGATCACGCTCGCGCTGCTGGACGCCGACCTTGCCCTGCTCGTCCTGATCATCTTTCTGATCGTCACGTGATCAGTTCTCCCCCTCAGCATGAATTGAAGGAGCCGTGATGGCCTACCCCGAGTACATTCAGACCCGCGTCGTTTCCGTCGGCGGCGCGACCGCGCTCGAGTCGTCCGCGCTCCTGAAGATCCAGGTCGCGATCGTCGCATCCCGCTCGCTGATCTGGGACGCCACCGGCTACCGGTTCGAGAAGACCGGCCACTCCGTCGAGTCTGAACTCGGCAACGAGGTGCAGATCGTCCTCCCGCGCACAGACGTCGCCGGCTGGAAGGACGCCGCCACCGGGTCGATCATCGATGTCTCCGCCGAGGACGCCTATTCGCACCGCTACACCGCGACCGTGCGGTTCCTGGACGCGAACAACAGTGTGGTGGGCGCCGAGTACACCATCGGACCGTTCCCGATCCCGGACGGTGAAGGCGCGATCGATCTCGACCGCATGGTGCCGGCATCGACCGTCGCCGGCGACGCGATCTCGATCCCCGACCTGTGGTCGCAGCTCGTCTCTCAGGCCGAGGCCGCCGCCACCTCCGCGCAGGCCGCACTCGTCGACTCCGCACAGTTCGTCGCCGACGAGATCGGCACGCCGGGAACCCCCGCCAGAATTAACCTAGAGGCCACGTTTGCTCATCTTGACGAGGGTGTTCTTGTCATTGATGGGGAGCCGGTTGGAGGCGGCGGGGAGGTTGACCCTGCCGAGGTCGAGTCCATCGTCGACGCCCGAGTCCCCGGACAGGTCACCGCGTCTCTCGCCGCTGACGACGCACCCGCCCTCGCTGCGCAGGCTGCTGTCGACTCGGCGGTGTCCGGGCTGAACATCTACTCCCGGCCCACCCTTTCGTCGGTACTTACCGACCTCGACCCCGAATCGCTGTGGCGGCTCAACGAGACGAGCGGTGACGCCATCGACTCGATCGGCAGCTATGACGGCACGGTCGGCGCGGCCGTCACCCGCACCGGCGACCCGCTCGCGGCCAACGATGTGCGATCGTTCCGGTTTCCCGGCACTGGTTCCGGCCTGTCCGTGGCCTTCGGTGATGTCTACTCGTTCGACAGTACTGCTGCCTTCGGCGTCGTCTTCGCTGTCAAGCCCGCCGCGCTCGCACCCAGCACGCGACTCATCTCGTCGGACAACAACGCGGACGGATGGAACGTCGTCATGCAGTCCACGGGCGAGATCTATGTCTCCCGCTACGTGAGCAACACGACCGTGCAAGTGGCGCAGTCGTCTGCGATCCGGCTCGAAGTGGGTAAGACCGCTCTCATCGTCGCCGGATTCGACGGGACCGAGGGGTTCCTGTTCATCTGTAAGGACGACACGGTCTACGAGATCGGAGTCGATGGCGGGGTGATCCGCACCGACGCGCGGACGATCACGACCGGCCCGAACAACTTCCGTATCGGCGCGCGCGCAGACAACGGCACAGGCGGACCATTCAACGGGCACATGTCCAACGTGGCAGTCTTCGCTGACCCCTCTGAGCTTGCGGAGCTGGGCACCGTGACCCGGCTGTATCAGGCCATGCGGGGCATCCTTCCAATTGAGGCGATCCCTCCCATCCCCGGCATCCCGCAGTACCTCCGCGAGGACTCCGAGCACGACATCTACGCACTCGGCATCCGCGCGTTGCAGCACGTCGACCCCCTGTCGGGCGGCGGCAGCGACGGGAACGTGGCGATCGGAGATGACGCGCTCGCGGAACACCGCAGAGGCAAGCACAACGTCGCAATCGGTCTCGACGCGCTCGCGGTCGCCCGCGACGACACGGGGTCCGGCGACCCCAACGTCGCGATCTACAACGACACCGCGGTCGGCGGACAAGCGATGATGTCGCACCTCGCCGGAACCGACAACACCGCCTACGGGCACAACGCCATGAAACGGCGCGAACGCGGTTACGGCAACACCGTCCTGGGATCAGGGTCGGGTCGTGGTGCTGAGGACGCCGAGCCCATCTGGACGGAAGCCGTGCACGGTCAGACGCTGGTCGGCCACAACGCCGGTCGTCTCTCGCATCAGCCGTACGTTGTCGCTGTCGGTGAGGACGCTCTCAAGAACGCGACCACCGCGGAAGAAACTATCGGCATCGGCAAGAACGCGCTGTTCAACGCGACCGGCGACCGCGGTACCGCCGTCGGTCACCTCGCGGGGGCACAGATCACCACGGGGGACGGCAACACGGCGATCGGCGCACAGTCGGGCGGCCTCTCGGGCGGAGCGGGCACGACAGCTACTGTCGCGGGCGTGACGCTGATCGGGGAGGACACGCAGGCGCAGGCCGATGATGTGGTGGCAATCGGGCGCGGCGCTCGGGGCTTCCACACCCGGTCGGTCGCTCTCGGTCAGGGCACGCAGACCACCGCAGAGGATCAGGTCATGGTCGGAGCACGCGACATCGAGATCACCGACGCGACCCGCGGTGTCATTCTCCGTGCGCCGAACGGGACGCGGCACCGCCTGACCGTCACGAACGACGGCTCACTCTCGACGGCGCCTGTCACCTGAACTAGCGCACACAGAACGCTGTGCTTCGGGCGCTGGTGTCGCAGAGCGCGGCAACGATCCCGCCTGATCGAGAGTGTGACCGCCCGGAAACATGCCGGTGCGCCCGCATCCGCTATGGTCAACGTCGTGACTGTGGGGGTACAGGCCGTAAGGCAAACACGGATCAAAGCGCTCGACGGACTGCGCGGCATCGCCGTCCTGCTCGTGATAGCAGGCCACTCAATGCGCGCCGCACAGATCGACATGCCGCCCGCGCTGGCGTTCCTTGAACAGGGGGGCCGGGGAGTGACGATCTTCTTCGTCCTCTCCGGCTTCCTGATCACCTCAATCCTGGTGAACGAGTTCGACCGCTCTGGCCGTATCAGCCTGAAAGCCTTCTACGTCCGACGAGCATTCCGCATCCTCCCGGCTTTCTACGCGTTCCTGATCGTGATCGGCGTTCTGAGCCTCGCCGGGACCTTCGTGCAGGTCACCTTGCCGCAGCTCCTCGCCGCCGGCCTGTTCGTTTGGAACTACGCTCCGGTCGATGGCACATGGTGGCTCGGGCACACGTGGTCGCTTGCGATCGAGGAGCAGTTCTACCTTCTCTGGCCGCTCGTGCTTGTCCTGTTCAAGCCGCGCATCGCGATCCGTATCGCCGTGGCAGTGATCTTGGCCTCGCCGCTCATCCGTCTCGCCCAGTACTTCCTGTTCCCGGAGACGAGGGAGCAGATCTCGGTCATGTTCCACACGCGCGCCGACGCGCTTATGGTGGGGTGCCTGCTGGCGCTCCTCATCGGCCACGCCCGCTGGGATCGGATCATGCCCGCGATCGCGCGGTGGTGGCCCGCGTACGTCATCTTCCTCGTCGCCATCGCGCCGCCCGCGAAGGCGTACCTCCAGGGCGTGTGGGACCTCACGGTCGGATGGTCGATCGAGCAGCTCTGCGTCGCCGGCATCATCTGCGCCGCGATCGCCCTCCCCAACAGTCTGATCACGCGGGGACTATCGTGGAAGCCGCTCACCTGGATCGGACTCATCTCGTACGCGCTCTATCTTTGGCAGCAACTCTTCCTCGGCTTTGGCTGGCCGAGCTGGTGGTCCCCCATCATCGGCATCGTCGCATCTGTCGCCGTCGCGACCGCGAGCTACTGGCTTGTTGAAAAGCCGTTCCTTCGCCTCAAGAAGCGTTGGGAACGAGGAGTCGCCGACGTTCAGCCAGGCATCTGAGGCTCGACAATCCGACTCCGCAACACGCGAATTCACGCGCTTACTCTTCCAGCTACAGCACGAAGGCCAGGACGACTAGGGCACCTACTGATACGAAGAGGAGGGCGAGTACTCCATAGGCCCACCGCGGGGTTCCTGGCCGCTTGATCTTCCGGTGTCGCCGCCGTCGTGTCCCCATGACGGCTCATCCTAGGGGGCGCTGATTGCGGCGACGTAACGGGCCTAACCCCCGCCTATCGCACACATATTGTTGGCTCCTGCGACCAAGGCTTAGGTGTCTAGGGTGGGTCCATGTCTCCGCAAGCGAGGGGCGTGGTCCCACCCGAACGGGTCGAAGCGATCATGGCCGCGAAGCAGGTTGCCGAAGACGCGGAGCTGCTGCTGAAGCAGGTCACCGTCGACGCGCTCGTGAAGGGTGCGTCGTTCCCGGAACTGTCCAAGGCGACGGGGTTCTCCACCTCGACGCTCCAACGCTGGGTCCGTGAGCTTGGAGCGGTCCCCGCTGGCCGTCGTCGCGAGGGCGACTGGAAGCACAGCAACGACGTGTGGGTGCAACGCATCCAGGCGATGCGCGACCAGGCCGGCAACTGAAAGTCTCCGGCTCGAAACTTCCATTTCGGCCGCGAATTGAAAGTCTGGTCGACGCCGCCACGGTTGCGTCCCACCGGCCAGAACTGACCTCGCACATATAGGTGAACTTCGCATCTGCCAACGGCAGACGGCGATACGAGCCCGCTCAGCGCGCTCAGCCCCGGCACGTTCGGCAACGAGCGTGACCCCGACGCCCCGGCGTCCTACCTCTTCGGAGGCTGGGACGCCGGGGCGTCTTTGTCGTTGCAGGAGGGTCACGATCAGCGCCCGGTGTCGGCGGGCGTGCTTATGGTGGAGGTCTCCCGAAGATGGGAGCGGCCCCCGGGGTGCTACCAACACCACCGAGGGCCTGACGAACGACCTGGATTGGAGGTCGTCCGATGGACGATCGTACTCTGCCCGCCTCTCCGCTCGCGATCGAGGCGCGCGACAACTTCCTCGCCCACTACAAGAACGGCACCCTCGCGCTATACGAAGGAGACCTGCGGATCTTCTTCGACTGGTGCGCCGCCGCCGGCATCGACCCGTTGCAGGTGCGCCGGTCCACGCTCGAGCGGTTCGTGCACGACGAGATCAACGTGCGCGGCAACACCGCCCGCTCCGCGTGCCGCCGGTTCCAGACCGTCCGCTCCTTCTACCGTCTCGCAGCGGCCGACGAGATCATCGACCGCGACCCGACATGGATGGTCCGCCTCCCGAAGTGGGAGGTCAACCGTGACGAGATCGACTGGCTCGACCGGTACGAGATGGGGCGCCTGCTCCAAGCCGCGGAGGCGACGTCGCCGGCGCAGCATCTCCTCGTCGGCCTGATGGGCATCCTCGGCCTCCGCGTGTCTGAGGCGTGCAGCATCCGCCTCGAGAACCTCACGGAGCATGAGATGGGCTACACCGTGTTCACTGTGCTCCGGAAGGGCGGCAGGTGGCGGGAGATCCCCTTCCCGGTCCCGATGCTGCGGATGGTGAACGCCGCCCGCGGGGACCGCACCACGGGACCGTTGGTCACCACGAAGCGGGGGAACGCGCAGACCCGGAACGGCGCGCACGTGTGGATGAAGCGGCTCGTCCAGATCGCCGGCCTCCCGGCGACGGTGCATTGCCATACCCTGCGCCACTCGGCCATCACCGAGATGGTCAACAGCGGCGCGTCGATGCAGGAGGTCCAGGAGTTCGCGGATCACCGCGATATTCGCTCGACGGAGTGGTACTACCACCGGAAGGCGAGCCTCGACCAGCACGGCGGCCACACGCTCGCGCGCAACTTCATGAGCGCGGCGAGCCTGCGCTTGGCGGCATGAGAAGAGGCGCCCCGGCCGACTGCCTGGGGCGCCTCGATCTCGCTTCGGGTCGTCAGTAGCCGACGGCGCTGACGCCGTACTCGGCCTGCTCCTGGGAGAAGCCCTCGAAGAGGAGCTGCTCGATCAGACCATCGCGGGAGAAGGACGTGTACTCGAGGTAGCTCTCTGCTTTGAGCGCGGCTTGCTCGTTCCAGTCCACCTCGATGTTGTCGACGGCGAACTCGGCGTCGGCGGTGTCGAATCCCTCGAATTCGAGTTGGCCGATCAGGCCGGAACGGGAGAACGCGGTGTAGGCGAGGTAGCTTTCGGCCTTCGCGATGGCGTTCTGCTGGCCCATGGTGAGCTGCGGGGGCTCTTCGCCGGTGATGGTGACGGTGGAGCCTTCCTCGACGCTCTCGCCGGCGGCCGGGTCGGTGCCGGTGACGGTGGCTTCATCGCTCGCGGTCGTGGACACCTCGAGGCCGAGTGCTTCGAGCGCGGATGTGGCGGCGGCGACGCTCTGGCCGTTGTAGTCGGGGATTTCGACCATCACAGGCTCGGGCTCTTCCTCGACGGCTTCTTCTTCGACGACAGGTTCGGAGCTCGCGGTGGTCGCGGGGACCGCGCTCGTAGTGGAGGGTGCGTTGAGCGCGCCGATGATGATCATCAGCAGGAAGAGAGCACCGACGCCGATGAGCACCCATGCCCACCAGCGCAGCCCCTTCTTCTTCGGCTTCGCCTCAGCTTCGGGCGTGGTATCGGTGAGCACGGCCGTGTCCCCGGCATCCGGTTCAAGCCATTGTGTGCCGTCCCAGTAGCGCTGCTCGTTGTTCGCGTGCGGGGCCGGGTACCATCCGGGCGCGGGCGTGCTGTCGTTCGTCATGATCCCCCCAGGGTGTAACGGTGAACGTTCGGGGAGAGACTACTAGGCCGCGACCGGCGGAATGTCTCGATTTCGTCCCGATCGGTGAGGGATGGCACGCGGCGGTAGGGCGTGGATGGCGTCGCGTTTTCGCTTCGCGGAGACGCGCGTGTAGATCTCCGTGGTGGCGACGCTCCCGTGCCCCATCAGCTCTTGTACGACGCGGATGTCGATCTCGTGGTCGACGAGGTCGGTGCCGAAGGAGTGGCGCAGGGAGTGCGGGGTGAGTTGTGGGTCGGTGATGCCGGCGCGGTGTTTCGCGCGGGTGATGAGGTTCGTGACGGATGAGGAGTGGATGTGCCCGGGGCGGCCGGCGCGAGCGGGGAACCACCAGTCGTCGGTGGGCATGAGTCGCGAGAGCTCGGCGATCACCGGGTGCAGTGGGAAGGAGAGGGGCTTGTCGCCTTTGACGACGGAGCGGATGGTGCCCGCGAGGAGGTCGATGTCGTGGCCGTGGACGGCGGCGATGGAGGAGACGCGGAATCCTTGGTAGTAGCCG
Organism: Microbacterium sp. UBA837; assembly: GCF_002296025.1. NCBI lineage: Bacteria > Bacillati > Actinomycetota > Actinomycetes > Micrococcales > Microbacteriaceae > Microbacterium > Microbacterium sp. UBA837. Next base: position 704 of record NZ_DBHD01000191.1, on the reverse strand, counting down.
AGGAGGATCATCGCGCGTGTGCGGGCGTAGGCGCCGCTCTCCAGCATCGCGTCGACCTGCTCCGGGGTGAATGGTCGCGCGGTGCCTTTCGGGGCTCTCACGACCGGCAGGCGGGCTGCGGGATTGTCATCGCGGTACCCGTCCTCGACGAGGAATGTATAGAACGCGGTGAGCGCGTTCCGGCATGTGCGTCGCGATCCAGGCTTGATCCCTTCCCGGCCTTGGAAGGTGCGTAGCTGCGTCACGGTCGCGTCGACCAGCGACGTGTCGATCGTGGCGCGTAGCGTGCGGAGAATGCTCGCACGGTTGCGGATGGTGTTCTCTGCTAGATCTTGGGCCCGCTGGTATGCGGCGAAGGCCCCCAGTACTTCGTCGTCCATGGACGATATATGCCACAGGACGGATGCACGCGCATGTGCTGTTGTGGGCGCAAGGCGCTTGTGGTCGCCGGTCGGCATGGGTTCGCTGTAACCTTCCGACGATCCGGTCATGACGCGAGCGGTGCGATGATGCCGTCTTCGACGTCGATCTCGTGCCGCCAGCGTTCCCCACCGGCGATGCGACGAGCCTCTGTGTACCAGTGCTTCGGACCGGACCACCCGCAGGAGCATGATGCCAGCCACGCCGGACCGATAGCCGTCTGAATGCGGCTCGCGCGGGGTCGGGGGCCGGGCTTTTCCGCCGGGGGCACGACGCGGCCCGCC
>NZ_DBHD01000106.1:20358-34965 GCF_002296025.1 Microbacterium sp. UBA837 | reverse complement strand
GCGCGCCTGCGTCGGGTGCTGCCTCGTCGGTCGATGCCTCCGAAGCTGCGGTTTCGGTCGGTGTGGCGGCCTCCTCGGCCGCGGGGGTGGTCTGGTCGACAGCGTCGCTCTCGGACGCGTCGGTCTGGACCTCGGAGATGGACTCCACGAGTACTCCCTTGTGTACCTAATGTGCGGTGAATCGAATGATGTGCGGATCCGCACGGATGAAGAAGCCGCCGCGATGGGCTCGACGTGCTGAGCGGGACTCAGCGTCTCGTGCTCATCTGCCTCTCCTCGATTCCTTCCGGGCAGAGATGTCCGGATTCGGGTGATCGAGGGAATTGCGGAGGCTTCGCAGATATGCGGCGGGGGCCAGATTCACAAGTACGTGGAACCCCCCGCGTGCTCCTTCACTGTACCACCCTTGACGTCGACGGCCAGCATGTGAGCCTCCCACGGGGTGTCCGTGACCTGTTCGGCGACGGCTGCAGCCTCGAGGCGACGACCCGGCCCGTCGGCCAAGACCAGCACACTCGGGCCTGCCCCCGAGACGACGGCAGCGAAGCCGTGCTCACGCAGCGTTCGCACCAACCGGTCGGTTTCGGGCATCGCCTGCGCGCGGTAGTTCTGGTGCAGCTTGTCTTCTGTGGCGGCAAGCAGCAGCTCGGGGCTCTGCGTGAGAGCCGCGATCAGCAGCGCCGACCGTGAGAGATTGAAGACTGCATCTTCTCGTGGCACTTGCAGGGGTTGGAGGCTGCGGGCAACGCTCGTTGACATCGTGAAGCTCGGAACGAACACCACGGGCGAAACGCCGCGATGCACCAGCAGCTTCTTGTGCTGCGGCATCGCCTCGTCCATCCACGCGATCGTGAGACCGCCGAACAGCGCGGGTGCGACGTTGTCGGGATGCCCCTCGAGTTCTGTTGCCAGGCGCAGCATCGTGTCGGGCCCGATCTCGACATCGCCTTCCAGCAGTCCCTTGACGGCCAGGATGCCCGCCACGACTGCCGCACCCGAAGATCCGAGGCCGCGGCCGTGCGGGATCGTGTTGCGCGCCCGCAGACGCAGGCCGGGCATGGGGCGGTCGACGGCTTCGAAGGCGTAGGCCATTGCCCGCACCAGAAGGTTGGACTCGTCGCGGGGAATCTCGTCGGCGCCTTCGCCTTGGGCCTGGATGTCCAGGCCCGGCTCCCGAAGCGAGGTCACGACAAGGTCATCGTAGAGACTGAGCGCGAGCCCCAGTGTGTCGAATCCGGGACCCAGGTTCGCACTGGTCGCGGGCACGCGCACCACGACCGACCGTTCGGCAACCCGGGCTGCGTTCACGCGGTTGCCCCTGCGCGCGCGAGCCCCAGCACCGAGGCCACCTCAGAGGTGGTCGCGTCCACGACAGTCGGCCGGGCTTCCGTGCCGTCAGCATTACGCAGAGCCCACTGCGGGTCCTTGAGTCCGTGACCGGTGACGGTGAGCACGACAGTGGACCCCGTCGGAATCACTCCCGCCTCGGCACGGTCGAGCAAGCCCGCAACGCTGATCGCGGAGGCCGGCTCGACGAAGACGCCGACCTCACCGGCGAGGATCTTCTGGGCGGCCAGGATCCGCTCGTCATCGATCGCGCCGAACCAGCCGTCAGTTGCGGCGCGCGCCTCGAGTGCGAGCTCCCAAGAAGCCGGGTTGCCGATGCGGATGGCGGTGGCGATCGTCTCGGGGTTCTTCACGACTTCACCGCGCACGAGCGGGGCACTTCCCTCTGCCTGGAACCCGAACATCCGTGGAACACGGGTGGCGACACCGCGCTCGGCCTCCTCGCGGTAACCGCGGGAGTAGGCGGTGTAGTTGCCGGCGTTGCCGACCGGGATGAAGTGGAAGTCAGGCGCATCGCCGAGGACCTCGACGATCTCGTAGGCAGCAGTCTTCTGCCCCTCGATGCGGTCGGGGTTGACCGAGTTCACGAGGTGAACCGGATAGTTGTCGGCGAGTTCGCGTGCGATCTCGAGGCAGTCATCGAAGTTGCCGCGGATCTGGATGAGCTGACCGTTGTGCGCAACAGCCTGGCTGAGCTTGCCCATGGCGATCTTGCCCTCGGGTACCAGTACTGCCGCCGTGATCCCGGCGTGGGCAGCGTAGGCGGCAGCGGATGCCGAGGTGTTGCCCGTCGAGGCGCAGATGACGGCCTTGGCGCCGTGCTCGACGGCTCGAGAGAGGGCCACGGTCATCCCGCGGTCCTTGAAGGAGCCGGTCGGGTTCATACCCTCGAACTTCACCCAGACCTGGGCTCCCGTGCGCTTCGAGAGCGCCGGGGCCGGGACGAGGGGCGTGCCGCCCTCGCCGAGCGAGACGACCGTCGACTCCGCCGTCACCCCCAGGCGATCGGCGTACTCGTTCATGACTCCGCGCCACACGTGTGCCACGTCAATCTCCTTCTACTCGCAGGACCGAAACGACCCGGTCCACGACGTCACTGTCAGCAAGGCGCTCGACCGTCTCGCTGAGATCCTGTTCCAATGCCTTGTGGGTACCGATCACGAGGCGGGCAACGCCCGTCGGGTCGGCGGCGACGCGCGCGAGCGGGTCGGCTGACGCGTCAGCCACCGACTGCTCGACAGTCGCGATCGAGACGCGGCCCTCGCTGAGGATGCCGGCCACTGTCGCCAGAACACCGGGCTCGTCGGTGACCTCGAGGGTGATCTGATACTGGGTAGTCACGTGCCCAATCGGCAGGATCGGCAGGTTCGCGCGGGTCGACTCGCCGACACCCACGCCGCCGGCAATGTGGCGGCGCGCTGCCGAGACAACGTCGCCGAGCACCGCGGATGCCGTCTGCACGCCGCCCGCTCCGGCACCGTAGAACATAAGGTTCCCGGCGGCCTCGGCCTGCACGAAGACCGCGTTGTTCGCACCGTGGACGCTCGCGAGCGGGTGCTCGCGAGGCACGAGGGCCGGGTAGACGCGCACCGAGATGGCGTCCCCGGAGCCGTTCGCGACCCGCTCACAGACGGCGAGGAGCTTGATGACGTAACCCGCCTTGCGTGCGGCATCCATCATCGGCTTGTCGATCGCGGTGATGCCCTCGCGGTGAACGGCCTCCAGCGGCACCGACGTGTGGAAGGCGAGGCTCGCGAGGATCGCGGCCTTCTGCGCGGCGTCGTAACCCTCGACATCCGCCGTCGGATCAGCCTCGGCGTACCCGAGCGCCTGCGCCTGCGCGAGGACCTCACCGAAATCGGCGCCCTCGGTGTCCATCCGGTCGAGGATGTAGTTGGTCGTGCCGTTGACGATGCCCATGATGCGCTGCACCCGGTCGCCGGCGAGCGAATCGCGCAGGGGCCGGATGATGGGAATCGCGCCCGCCGCTGCAGCCTCGTAGTAGACCTGCGCGCCGACCTGGTCGGCGGCCTCGAAGATCTCGGGGCCGTGCGTGGCAAGCAGCGCCTTGTTGGCGGTCACGACATCTGCGCCCGAACCGATTGCCTGCAGCAGGTTCGTGCGGGCAGGCTCGATCCCGCCCATCAGTTCGATGACGATGTCGGCACCGAGGATGAGGGTCTCGGCATCCGTCGTGAACAACTCGCGCGGCAGGTCGGCGTCGCGCGGCGCATCAGGATTGCGCACGGCGATGCCCACGAGTTCGAGGCGGGCTCCGGCGCGGTCTGCCAGTTCGTCGGCGTGCTGACGCAGCAGCGCGGCGACCTGGGAGCCGACGGCCCCGGCGCCCAGCAGCGCGACGCGGAGGCGGCGATAGTCGGTCATGCCGTCCTTTCGGTCGGGAGGATGCCGGCGTCACGCGCCAGCAGGTCATCGATGGTCTCACCGCGCACGATCACGCGGGAGCGTCCGGCACAAACCGCCACGACGGCTGGACGCGGGAGGTAGTTGTAGTTGCTGGCCAGCGAAAAGCAATACGCGCCGGTGGCGGGGACGGCCAGGAGGTCCCCGGGCGCCACATCGGCGGGGAGGTATTCGGCATCCACGACGATGTCACCGGACTCGCAGTGTTTGCCGACGACGCGGACCAGCTGGGGCGCCGCGTCGCTGACCCGGGACGCCAGGCGCGCGCTGTACTGAGCGCCGTAGAGCGCCGGCCTCGCGTTGTCGCTCATTCCGCCGTCCACGCTCACGTACAGACGCTCGAGCCCGTCCTCGAGAGCGACTGCCTTGGTCGTCCCGACGGTGTAGAGGGTGACCCCCGCCTGCCCGACGATCGCGCGGCCCGGTTCGAAGGCGAGATTCGGCATCCGGATGCCGCGCGCGGCGCACTCGGCGGCCACGGCGTCGGCGATCCCGTCGGCGAGAACCTCGATCGTCGTGGGGGCATCGGCACGGGTGTAGGCGATGCCAAAGCCGCCGCCGAGGTTCAGGACCCGGAGGTCTTCGGCTGCATCCGTACCACCCTGCAGATCTGCGTAAAGCCCCACGATGCGGGCTGCCGACTCGGCGAAACCGGCGGTACCGAAGATCTGTGAACCGATGTGGCAGTGCAGACCGATCAGCCGCAGCCCGGCGATCTCACGCACCCGCGCCGCCGCCAGAGCTGCGTCGGCGAGAGTGAACCCGAACTTCTGGTCCTCGTGCGCTGTGGCAAGGAAGTCGTGGGTTTCGGCGTGGACACCGCTATTGACACGAATGAGCACGGGTTGCACGACGCCGGCAGCTTCCGCGACGGCAGCGAGACGCTCGATCTCCTGGAAGCTGTCGACGACGATCGAGCCGACACGGACAGCGACCGCCTGCTCGAGCTCGGCGACACTCTTGTTGTTGCCGTGCACCCCGATCCGGGCCGGGTCGGCACCTGCTGCCACGGCGACGGCGAGTTCACCACCGCTGGCGACGTCGACAGCGAGGCCGGCATCGGTGACCCAGCGCACCACCTCTGTGCTCAAGAACGCCTTCCCGGCGTAATAGACCCGCGCCGCTACCCCGTGACGCGCCGCAGCGGACGAGAACGCCTCACGAGCACGCAATGCATGAGCGCGCACCTCGCTCTCGTCCAGTACATAGAGCGGCGTGCCGTAGTCCCGGGCAAGCGCTGACGCCCTCACTCCCCCGACGACCAGTTCGCCGCTGGCATCGCGCGCGGCATCCGTCGGCCACACGCCATCGACCAGGTCGTTGGGGTCCGACGGCACGTCCAGCCACGCCGGCACGGGCGGGGCGGAAGTCGGGTGGGCGGACACGCAGAAGCCAATCAGTGAAGTCTTCGGCGCCGAACGAGCGGCGCGAGCAGGTCTCGGGCGGTCAGCGCACGCGCCGAGACACTCCGGTCAGTCTAGGGCACCGGGTATCCTCGCCCGGGAATCCGCTGGCTGCACGCTCAGGCCTGCGCACCGTGTTCCGGCGTGGTTTCGAGCCGGTTGCGCCAGCTCCGTCTCACGCCGTCGGCCACGAAAGCCGCGTCCACGCTGTGGCGCGACAGCTCCCGGATCATGGACTCGTCGAATCCGAGGTGCTCACGCAGCACCGTGACCTCGCCCGAGAGCAGGGAGCCGGTCTGACGAGGATTGTCGTCGCCGAGGACGACGCGCGCCCCGGCGCGGGCGAACCGCGCCGCCGGGTGCTCCGCCATCGACGACACCGCACCCGTGTAGACGTTGGAGGTCGGACAGACTTCGATGGCGATGTCACGCTCGACGAACCAGCGGATGAGATCCGGCTCCTGCGCAATGCGCGCGCCATGGCCGATCCGCGTGGCGCCCAAGAGCTCCACCGCCTGCTGAGCTGCATGCCCGGGTGCCGCCTCCGCGGCGTGGCATGTGATGCCCAGTCCCGCGCTGCGAGCTATCGCGAACGCATCGCGATAGCGCTCGAGGTCGGGGAAGAGCAGTTCGTCTCCCGCAAGGTCGAACCCGACCACACCGCTTCCCGCAGCGCGGGCCGCGGAGCGTGCCACCGCCTCATTCACCTCGGTCGGGTCACTGCGCAAGGCCGCGACGACGACCCCGGCAGAGATCCCGGTGTCAGCCGTGCCGGCCGCGATGCCCGCGCACATCGCCCCGATGACGGCGTCGAGCTCCGACAGCGTCGACGCATGCGAGGCGGGGCCGAATCGCAGCTCGAGGTGATCCTCACCGTCGGCCGCGGCGTCCTCGACGGCCTCCCGCGTGATCCGCTCGAGCAGGTCGAGGCGCGAGAAGAACGGAAACGTCGCGACGACCTTCACGAGGTAGGTGGTGAGATCTGCGGGGCCGTCCAGCTGCAGCGCCGCCACCCAGTCGCGCTCGGCATCCGGCATCCCGAGTTCTCGCGCGACCTGCGCCGCCGTGCTCGGCCGCACCCGCCCTTCCAGGTGGGAATGCAGATTGATCAGAAGAGGCGTGGCGACCATCACGCGCTCTGCTGGAGCGAGATGGTGCCGGCTTCGGACAGGACGACGCTCTTGGCGAAGAGCACCACCGCGCCGCGGTAGGAGACACGCTGCGTGAGGATCAGCGCGCTCGTGTCGGGATCGACGCCGAGCGCATCGGCGCGGTGATCGCCGAGGACGCCCACCGAGACATCGCAGGCACTGGAGACCTGGGACGGGTCCACCGACGAGAGGAGCCGAGTCAGCGCCGACGCCCCGGGCATGCTGTCGCTCGCCGGGTCTGCGAACGCGGACGACACCGACGCGGGAACCGCCTCGAATGCCAGCGCGATCGCCCGCCCACCTCGCCGGAGCACGGATTCCCATGTCCAGACGGCAGCGGACGCGTCGAGCCCGAGAGCCCACGAGAGCAGATCGGAAGCCTGCTGCATCTCGTGGCTGAGGCGATCCACGGTGACGGGGCCGGCAGGATCGCCGATCAGGAACTCCAATCCGCGCACGCGCTCCAGACCGACGCGCGGAAGGGCGTGGCTGACGAACCGACCGACGCCGCGCCTCGTCGAGATCAAGCGGTCCTCCTCGAGCAGGAGCATCGCCTCTCGCACAACCGGCCGACTGACGCCGAGCGACGCACAGAACTCGGCGTCGCTGGGCAGCACGGACCCCAGAGCGTAGGTCCCGTTGCGAATAGCCCGGGAGATGCTGTTGTAGACCGCGACCCGAAGGGGCTGCCCGACGGTCAGAGTCAAGGGCTCGAGGGTCATGGAGCCTTCTCTCGTGGCTAGGGTCGTAGCGGTCATCACGGTGTCCCCGCCCCGGATCGCGGGTTCACGCGAGGACGCGGAGCATCGTCTGGAAGAACAGGTCCTCGTCGATCTCCTCGATCACCCGCGCGTTCGGCTCGCGGCCGGACCGGCGGACCGAGTCCACAAGGCAGTAGCCCGTTGCGACGCCGCTCGCGGTCTCGACGTCCACATAGTAGTCGCTCGCCTTGGTGACGATCCCGGGCTCCACGGCGATCGCGGCGGCGATGGAGTCGGGGTGGGTGCTTCCGTCCATGCCATGCGCTTTCTTGTTGTACGCGAGCGTGCCACGATTCGCGCGCACGAAGAACCGGGAGGCTGGCGTGTCGAGCGCTTCGATCTGCGACAGCTTCCCGAGGTCGAACACCCCCTGACGCATCACCAGATCCCACGGCACGAGCGTGGTGCGAAAACCCGCTCGCAGCACGAGCGCCGCCGCCTCGGGATCGTGGAAGAAGTTCGCCTCGGCGGCCGCAGTGATGTTCCCCGCCGCGTTGTTGGTGCCGCCCATGATGATCAGCTCCTTCACGTTCCCCGCAAAGGACCGATCGGCCGCGGCTGCCAGGGCGAGGTTGGTCAGCGGCGCCTGAGCGATGATCGTGAACTCACCGGGGTTCGCCGCGACGAGGCGAAGGAGCGCGACCACGGCGTTCTCGCTCTCGGGGCGTTGGTGGGCGCGGGGGAAACCCGCACCGCCGAAGCCGTCGGCACCATGGACGTACGACGAGTCGTCGAATGGCGCCAGCAGCGGTAGCCGGGCTCCTTCGTACACGGGGACCTGCCCCGCGCGCCCTGCCACCTCGATCGTGTAGAGGGCGTTCTCGACCATCTGGTCGAACGCGACATTGCCGTAGTTGATCGTCACCGCCTCGAGGCTCGCACCCGGATGGCGCAGGCCGATCAGGAGCGCGAAGGCGTCGTCCTGGGCGGTGTCGGTGTCGATGATCATTCGCAGGGTCATGGGATCTCTCCTCAGAAGGGGCAACGCCGACGGGGCCCGCGCTGGGAGCGCGGACCCCGCATGTGGTCAGGAACCGAGGTCGGCGAGTTCGGGGAACTCCGCGTACACCTCGTCGAGCAGGCTCAGGTCGAACAGGTCCTCCGCCGAGACATCGATTCCCGCTGCGGCCAGACTCGCGAGCGTGCGCTCCTGGAGCTCCGGGGAGATCGTCAAGAGCCCATGTGCGACGGTGTCGGCCGAGACGATGAGGGCGTTCTGCTCCTGTGCGCCGGCCCGGACGGCGACCGGGTCGAGGTCGAGGGCCGTGCCGAACACGTCGGTCACGAGCCGGACCGTCTCATCGACGTCTCCCACAGCATCCGCCCAGCCCTGGATCTCTGCTCGAAGGAACGACTTCAACGTCTCGCGGTTGTCCGCGACGGACTGGTCGGTCGCCGTGATCGTCTTGGCGACGAACGGGAGCCCGTTCGTCGCGAAGGGCAGCGTGGTCGTCGCGATCCCCTGCGCCTCCAGGACGAGCGGCTCATTCGTGAGGTAGGCGATGAATCCGTCGACCTCATTGTTCACGAGGGGGGCGGGATCGAACTGGACGGGGACGACGGTGACCTCTGCCGCATCGATGCCGTTCGCCGCGAGCAGCGCCGCGAACAGCGCGGCGTTGCCGTCCTGCACGCCGATCCGCTTGCCGATCATGTCTTCGGGCGAGGTGATGTCGGCACCATCTGCCAGGGAGAGCACCGCGAAAGGGTTCTGCTGGAAGACCGCGCCGAGGATCTTCAGCGGCGCCTGCTCACGGGCGACCGCCGCTCCGACGGTCGCTGCATCGCTGAAGGCCACATCCGCGGTTCCGCTGATGAGCTCGGGAACCCCGGCCGAAGGACCCGGCACCAGTTGGACGGGCCCGAGGCCCGCCTCCTCGTAGTAGCCGTACGTTTCGGCGAAGTACTCCCCGGCGAACTCTTCGTTGAAGATCCAGCTGAGTTGCGCTGTCAACGCAACGGTGTCCGAGGAGGCGGCAGGGGTGCCTGACGCGTCCGAGGGAGCTGACGAGCACGCCGCGAGGGCGAGCGCGGCGGCGAGGACTGCTGCAGGACCGGCGGCGCGGCGAGCGCGGCGGGAGGCTGGTGCGGTGGTCATTGAACGGGCTCCGGGATCGAGGGTGCCGGCACGGATGCGCCGGTTCCCCCGACGGTACGGAGCGCGCGTTTCGTCGCAGCATCCGCCAGGTTTCCATCTGATTTCAGATATCAGTTGTCAGACATCTGTTTAAAGGAAGACACGCGAGATCGCCACTCCCCCTCAGGAACAGGAGCCGGTCTTCGACGCGCCGTCGAGCATCAGCCCGTCGATGTCGAAGGTCGCGACCAGTTCGTCATCCGTGACTGAGGCGTCTGTCAGCGTCGCCGCGGCCGGCAGGTACTGCGCGACGCAGATCTGCCAGTCCTGCAGAATCGGGTCGGCGAGAGACCCGAACTGGTCGCGCACCCCGTCGGCGGTGACTGCCAGTCCACTGACCTGCAAACTGTCGGGTCGAAGCACGAGTTCGCCGGCCTCGGCGCTCGGCACCAGCGACAGCGAAATCGGGATGCCGAACCCGAACAACGACAGCTCGGTTCCGACGACGATCGCGGGGTCTTCCAGCGTGAGCTCGACGATGTCGATCTGCGCGACGCTGTCAGTGAGGGCTGCGACCTGGGCCTGGTCGAGGGTCACCGTGGCTACTCCCGCACCCACGGTATAGGGCGCCGTCGTGCTCACCCCCTGCAGGGCGACGTCGACATCGGCCGTCGTCGGACCGAGCGGAACGTCATCGGAAGAAAGCCGGATGTCGTCGAGACTGCCGGTGAGCAGCTGCAGGGTGAGCGGACCTTCGACCGACACGTCGACGGGTTGATCGGCGGGCAACTCCAGACTCGTCCGCACCTGGCTCGCAATGCCCGCCTCGATGGTCGATCGCACGACGGTCTCCACGATGACGACGACCACCACCGCGATGACGATGAGCGCCGCCGCGACCCCGACGAGCCACGGCCACACCCGGCGGCGCTTCTTCGGCTCCTCGGGAACCGCGAGCACCCACCCCGCGCGCAGGTCCGGCAGCGGGTCGGTCGGGTGTTCGGCATCCGTCATCGGTTACATCCGTTCCGGGGCTCCAACGCCCAGCAGCGTCAGTCCGTTGCGCAGCACCTGACCGGTGGCGTCATTGAGCCACAGCCGCGTCTGGTGCACCGGCTCGATCGGGTCATCGCCGAGCGGGATTACCCGGCAGTTGTCGTACCACCGGTGGTAGAGGCCCGCGAGCTCTTCGAGATAGCGGGCGATGCGGTGAGGCTCGCGCACCTCGGCGGCGAACGCGACAGTGCGGGGAAACTCCTGCAGGGCGCCCAGCAGAGCCGACTCGGTCTCGTGCGTGAGGGTCTCGGGCGCGAACACGCTGCGGTCAACGCCTGCTGCAGCGGCATTGCGGCCCACGTTGTGCGTGCGGGCGTGTGCGTACTGCACGTAGAACACCGGGTTATCGTTCGTGCGCTTCTGCAGGATGTCGAGGTCGATGTCGAGGTTCGAATCCGTGGAACTGCGCGTGAGCGCGTAGCGGGCGGCATCCACCCCGACGGCCTCGACGAGGTCTTCGAGGGTCACAACCGTCCCGGCGCGCTTGGACATGCGCACGGGCTGGCCCTCGCGCAGCAGGTTCACCATCTGGCCGATGAGGATCTGCAGGTTGACATACGGCTCGTCGCCGAACGCCGCGCACATCGCCATGAGGCGCTTGACGTAGCCGTGGTGGTCGGCTCCGAGCATGATGATGCAGCGGTTGAAACCGCGTTCGCGCTTGTCGAGGTAGTAGGCGAGGTCACCCGAGATGTAGGCGGGCTGACCGTCGCTCTTGATGACAACGCGATCTTTATCGTCACCGAAGTCGGTCGATCGCAGCCAGGTCGCGCCATCCGCCTCGTAGATATGGCCGAGCTCGCGCAGCCGCGCCACGGCCCGGGTGACCGCACCGGATGCGTGCAGGTCGTTCTCGTGGAAGTACACGTCGAAGTCGACGCCGAACTCGTGCAGGCTCTGCTTGATCTCGTCGAACATGAACCCGACACCGAGCTCGCGGAACGCCTCTTGCTTGGCGTCGGCATCCAGGGCGTCGAGGTCACCGTCGTAGGCATCCGTGACGCGCGCCGCGATGTCGGCGATATAGGCCCCGCCGTACCCGTCTTCGGGAGCCGGCCGCCCCTCCGCCGCGGCGACGAGGCTGCGCGCGAACCGGTCGATCTGGGCGCCGTGGTCGTTGAAGTAGTACTCCCGCGTCACGTTCGCGCCCTGCGAGGCAAGGATGCGGGCGAGGGCATCTCCAACGGCAGCCCATCGGGTGCCGCCGATGTGGATCGGACCCGTCGGGTTCGCCGAGACGAACTCGAGGTTGATGACCTGGTCACCGAGCGCCGTCGACGTACCGAACGCAGCGCCCGCGTCGACGATCGTTTTGGCGAGGGAACCGGCGGCCGCGGCATCCAGTCGGATGTTGATGAACCCGGGGCCCGCCACCTCGACGCTCGCGACGCCGTCGACCTGCGAGAGCCCCGCGGCGATCTCGGCCGCGAACTCGCGCGGGTTCACGCCGAGGCTCTTGGCGAGCTTGAGCGCGGCGTTGGAGGCCCAGTCGCCGTGGTCGCGGTTCTTGGGTCGCTCGAGCGGGAGGTCTGCGACTGTGAGATCGGATGCCGCGCCGTCGCGTCGAGCCTCGGCAAGAGGCGTGATCACGGCGAGGAGTGCGGCGGAGAGTGCGTCGGGGTTCATGGCCGATCCAGTCTAGGCGCGCACTGCCCCTCCCCTGCCGCGGCGGCCCGGCGCCCCCGCTCGTGGCCCGGCCCGCCGCCCTCATTCCGCAATCCTCAGCCGCGAGAATCCGATCCGGCGCCGAGAATCCGCTCGGGAACTGCGGTCAGAGGCGCCCAATCGAATTCTCAGCGCGTTGGTGGGATGTTCGCCGCTCAGGCCAGCTGCACGAGCGAAGCGAAGTCGTCGGATGCTGCGTGGTCGGGGACGGATGCCTCGGGTGCTGCATCCGTGTCGGGCGAGGAGATTCGGGCGTCCACGCGCATCCGATCGAGGCTCAGGTTTCCGCCGTGGTAGCTGAGGAAAGCGCAGTCCGCGGCATCCCGCCCGGTCGCGATGCGTACGAGGGAGCGCCGGTCGGCGAGCCGGGTCGCATCGATGACGTACCAGGCGCCATCGAGGAAGGCCTCGGCCACGGCGTGGAAGTCCATCGGCTCCAGCCCCGGCGCGTAACAAGCGGTGTAGCGGGCGGGCACATCCATGGCGCGCAGCAGGGCGATGACCAGGTGAGCGTAGTCACGGCACACGCCTTGACCCGTCATCAGGGTCGTGACTGCGGAGTCGGTGCCAAGGCTCAGTCCCGGCGTGTAGGTCACGGTTTCGGACACGAACTCCGACACCGCGAGCAAGAGGTCTTCGCCGTTGATACCGCGGAACTGACGCCGGGCCTGCGAGAACACCTCGTCTGACTGCGCGTACCGGCTCGGCCGCAGGTAGGTGATCGCCTCGAGATCGCTCGTGGGACGAGATGTCACCTGCTCGTCGACGACGGCGTCGTAGCGAACCTCGAGCACTCCCGGCTCGCCGCAGAAGCGGTGCAGGCGGCTTCCGGTCTGGTCGATGATCTCGATCGGTGTGTAGACCCGATCCCCCTGCGAGAACGTGAGGTTTTCGCTCAGGACAGGTGCATGCTGGGCGACGGCGATCTGGAAAATGAGGTCGATGGATGCCCGGAGTTCCAGGTCCAGTTCGGCGGTCACGATGCGATGCACCGGAGTATCCTCGCACGCCGCGAGGACCTGCGGATGACGCGTCCTGATGCCCCGTGTTCGGGGTGGTCAGGGCGGGCCCGGCGCGCGATGGTAATCTCGATCGGTACGCCTCCGTAGCTCAGGGGATAGAGCGTTGGTTTCCGGTACCAAAGGTCGCAGGTTCGATTCCTGTCGGGGGCACGTTACGGCACCATCAGGCGGGCCCCTGCCGCCGGAGGCTCCGCGGGCCGCGCAGCGGCGCGTGGAGTGGCGGGAGGGCGCGGGGGCACGTTACGGCGAGAGGATCGTCCCGAAGGGGCGGTCCTCTTGCCGTATCTACACCACCCCTCAGGCGGGCCCCTGCCGCCGGAGGCTCCGCCGGCCGCGTCCGCACACACCACTTCCGCTGCGGCGTTCGCCCCGATAGCCTGCCCCCAACTGCACTCGGGGAGAGATGGTGGCGAATCTATTCAGCAGGCACGCGCACGACGTCTTCGAGACGGGGTTCTACAGCGAAGACTTCGACTTCGAGGTGCGAATCCAGCTCGGACAGGCTCCCTACGGCGGCGCGGATGTCGGCGAGGTGCTGCGGACCATCGCCGACGTGAAGGATGGTGACCACGAGGGCTGGCACCAAGCCTGGAGCGCACTCGGCGAACGCCTCGCCGGTCAGGCCGCGGCCTCAGCGGATGCCGGGCATCGCACCAGCGCCGCGGCGGCTTACCTTCGCGCAGCAAACGCCTACGCCCCCGCCGTGAACGCGGCGGCGTCCCTGGGCGACACCGACAAGCTGCAGCACACCTTCCGCGCCCACCGGGCCGCATGGGACGCGTTTGTCGACCGCGCGCCATACCGCGCCGAACGCATCGCGATCCCGTACGAAGACACGACGATGCCGGGCTACTTGTTCACGGCGAGCACGGACGGCGAAAAGGCACCGACCCTCATCCTCGTCAACGGCAGCGACGGATCGATCAGCAGCATGTGGGCAACCGGAGGCCTCGGCGGCCTCCAGCGCGGCTACAACGTGCTCATGTTCGACGGCCCCGGTCAGCAGTCGATGCTGTTCGACAAGGACATCCCGTTCCGCTACGACTGGGAGGCTGTCATCACACCGGTCGTCGACGTGCTCGTTGCTCGGGATGACGTGGATGCCGACCGTATCGTGGCCTACGGCATCAGCCAGGCCGGGTACTGGCTCCCCCGCGCCCTGGCGTTCGAACACCGGATCGCGGCAGCGGTGGCTGACCCCGGAGTCGTCGACGTGTCTCAGTCGTGGCGCGCCGGCATCCCGAAGTCCGAGATGGAGCTCGTCGAGAAGGGCGAGAAGGAGAAGTTCGATCGCGGGATGGAGATGGCCTTGCGCTACTCGAAGTCGGTCTCGCGCCTGTGGAACTTCCGCGCGAAGCCGTTCGGGAAGGACAGTCCGTACGACACGATGGTTGAGATGCTGCGCTACCGGCTCGAGCCAGACGATGCCGCGAAGATCACGACGCCGCTCCTGATCACCTCTCCCGAGAAGGAACAGTTCTGGCCGGGCCAGTCCGAGCAACTCGCTGCGATGGTGCCGGATGCCACGCTTCAGCCCTTCACGGCAGACGAAGGCGCCGACTACCACTGTCAGCCGCTGGCGCGCCTCCTCACCGACGAGCGGATGTTCGACTGGCTCGACACCCGGCTCGGGCGCTGAAGCCCCGCGCGGCCGCGTCCTGGCCGAACTCGCGCCAGCGAACACCAACTCGCCTGAACGAA
>NZ_DBHD01000106.1:0-20032 GCF_002296025.1 Microbacterium sp. UBA837 | reverse complement strand
TCGCCTGAACGAACACCAACTCGCGTGAACGATCAGACGAGAAAGAACCCGTCGAACAGGCCCGGATTGTGGGCGTGGACGAGGACGGCGAAGACCACCGCGTCGAAGAGCAGATGCACGGTGACGACGTACGCGAGTGAGCGGGTGACGAGGAAGATGTAGCCCTGGAGGAGGGCGAACGGGATCGTCAGGAGCGGGCCCCACGCCTGGTAGCCGAGCTCCCACAGGAACGAGACGAACACGATTGCCTGAAGCAGGTTCGCGGTGATCGGATGCATGTGCCGGAGCAGCAGGACAAAGACCGTGCAGATGAAGAAGAGCTCATCCCAGATGCCCACGGCACCCACGCCGACGAACAGCCGGGCGATGAGGTCGGGAGTGTCAACCACCGGCCAGTTCAGGTACACACCCGAGGTGATGAAGTAAAACGGCAGGATGAGCCACCCGAGCACGAGCACGCCCACAAGCCACGCCCACTGAAACCACGTCCAGCGCCCGCCACCTCGCCACGGGAATCCGATCGCCCGATCTCGGTAGACGAACCGTGAGACGAGATACGGAACTGCCACCGCTCCCCCGAGTGCCACCGCGAAACGCACGATGGCGAGGTTGTCGAGCTCGGCCTTGAGCGGGATGGCACTGACGATCAGCATCCCCATCGCAATGAGCGAGAGATCCCGAACGATCGAGGGCTCGCGAGACACGGCCCGGGCCGTATCCGACCGCTCCCCCGCCCGTGTGGTCAGGCGGACCGTAGCGGGCGCGAACCGCTCCACCAGGACCGCCGCGATCAGGCCCGCAGCCAGGAGCGTCCACCCGAGCCACGGGATCAGCGCGACGAAGAACGCTGGAGCTGCCAGTACGACCAGCGAGGCCGGAAGGACGCGCCACGAGAGCGCAGGAAGCCTATGCGGGGCACTGTGCGCGGCATCCGCGTGGCTGCTCACGCAGACCGCCGGTAGGTGAGGTCACGGATCTCGCGCCCGGCACGAGTGCCCTTGCGCTCGAAAGCCGTGAGCACGCGCCCGTCGAAGCGGGGCGCCCACTCGCCGTCGAAGGCGCGAGTGAAGCCCGGCGCAGCGTCCAGCACCGTAACCATCTGGTCGGCGTAGTCCTGCCAGTCCGTGGCGAGTCGAAGAACGCCATCCGCACGCAGAACGGACGCCGCGAGCGCCGCGAACTCGGCGGTCACCAGCCGCCTCTTGACGTGCTTCTTCTTGTGCCAGGGGTCAGGGAAGAAGATCCACAGTTCGTCGACGGATGCCGAAGGCAACAGATGCTCGAGAACCTCGGGAGCGTTGCCCTCCACGAGTCGGAGGTTCTCGAGGTTCGCCCGGTCGGCATCGAGCATGGTGCGCGCGAGGCCGGCGCGGAAGACCTCAACAGCAAGGAAGTTCGCTTCCGGCCGGGCCGTTGCCGCGTGTACGATCGCGTGCCCCTGGCCCGACCCGATCTCGACGATCAGTGGCGCCGTCCGTCCCCACACCGTCGCCGGGTCGATTGTCGATTCGGCCCGGATGCTCGTTGAGGCAGCATCCCGTTCGACGGGGATGAGCATGCGAGGACTGACCTCGTTCCAGGCCCGCTGTTGCGCCTCCGACATCCGGCCGCTTCGGCGGACGAACGAGACCGGTTTCAGACGAAATCCCGTCGGGGCCTCATGGGGAGATGTCACAGCAGGCGCCCGACCGGTCACGGATACCCGATGGTCCACAGCAGGAACACCGCCACCACCTGCAGACCGAGACAGCCCAGCAGGAGCCACTGCCTGCGATGCTGCGTCGATGAGAAGCGCTCGTCGCCGAGCAGCGGTGAGAGCGGCATCATGAGGCGGAAAGTCGACTGCTGCGGCAGGAAGACGCCGAAGAGGTAGAGGCCGTAGCTAGCCGCGTACGCGACGATCACCAGGCCCAGCTTGCGCGTCGGCTTGGAGAAGATCCACCAGGCGAACGCCGCCATGATCGCCAGCACGACGAGGATGCCGAACACGTTGAGGTACGTGCCGAAGAACCGGAACCACGGCGTCAACGGCACGAAGTCGCCGGTACCGACGAGGGGAATCCACCAGGCGGTCTCGGTGCGAACGTAGGCGTGCGGAATGCCGGTGACGGCATCGGCGATGTAGGTCCACGACAGACCCGCCGACGCGATCGCTATCCCGCTCGCAGCAAGGCTGAGGCGCTGGGTCCAGGGGAATGGATCGGTGCGGTGCTGCATCCACCGCACCAGGAACACGATGCCAAGACCCAGCGCAAGAGCGAGGACGCCGGGGCGGGTATAGGCGGCGAGCACACCCACGGGCAGGATGAGGAGGTACTGGCGCTTGATCGCGAGGAGCAGGGCTGTGAAAACGAGCAGCAGGAAGAGCGACTCGGCGTACGCGAGCACGTAGACGAAGGAGAGCGGGGCGAACGTGAACAGCACGATGCCCCACCAGGATGCCTGCGGCGTGGTCACGCGCCTCAGCAGGAGGAAGAGCACGAGGGTCGCGCCGAGGCTTGCCGCGATGCTCACGATGACCCCGATGATTCCCTCGTTCACGCCGGTGAGGTCAGAACCCACCCGCTCGAGAAACGGCAGGACCGGGAGGAACGCCCAGTCGTTGGTCTGGACGATCCCCTCCTCCATCGGAAGCCGGATCGGATAGCCGGTGCGTGCGATGTTGAGGTAATGGTCGGCATCCCACCCCGTGAGGAACGTGAGAAAGCTGCGCACGTGGATGCCGAACGGACCGAATCCCAGGTCGGCGAGGCGCGAGATCTCGAAGAACATCCACAGCAGCCCGAAGTTCACTGCGCGGCCGATCGCCCAGATTCCGACGACCTTTGTCAGCGTCCCCGATGCGATCGGTTCAACGCCGACGCGCGGCGAGGTCAGGTCGGCAAGCCATGCACCGAGAGCGCGAGGAACGCCTCGCCATCTCCGGGAGGAGGGGGCTCTCCGAGGGGAGAGCGCGACATCCTGTCGAGAGGTGGGAACCACTGGTGACCTTTCGCGCACACAAAAGGAGGCGAGAACCCCTTCTTCTTAGTATGCCAGCACCGAGCTGGGAACCTCGTGCCGCTCCATTCACCTGTCGTGCGGCGTGCCCTACTGCGGTTCTGTGACGTAATCGATCAGCTCTTCCACGCGGCCGAGCAAGCTGGGTTCGAGGTCCCGGTAGCTGTCGACCGCACCGAGGATCCGACGCCAGGCACGCGCCAGGTCCGCGGGGGTATCGCTCGGCCAACCGAGGGCGCGGCACGTCCCGACCTTGATGTCGACGCCGCGTGGGACGGTCGGCCACGCGCGAAGCCCGAGCGACCTGGGCCTGACGCATTGCCAGACGTCGATCTCGGGATGGCCGACGATGAGAACGCTCTTGCCATGCCGTCCGCGGGTGATCTCCGCGGCAATGCGCGCCTCTTTCGAGCCCGGAACGAGGTGATCGACAAGGATGCCGTACCGGCGGCTCGCCGATGGGGGCTCCTCATCGAGCATGGCGGCGAGGCGGTCGATTCCTTCGAGGTACTCGACCACAACACCCTCGGCACGCAGGTCATCTCCCCAGACCTTTTCCACCAGCTCCGCGTCATGGCGACCCTCGACGAGGATGCGGCTTGCCCGGGCGACGCGCGCCCGCTGTTGGGGAGCCGCGAACGAACCGGATGCCGTGCGCTGGGGTTGCCGCGATGCAGCGGGCCGGTGAGCGACGAGCACGACGTGCGAGCCGTCCAGGAGGAATCCGGGTCCCAGCGGAAATCTGCGTCGCATCCCGAAGCGGTCCTCGAGCTCCACGGTCGCGGCATCCGCCTGGGTCACCGCGCCACAGAATCCGTCTGCCTGCACCTCGATGACAAGACCCCGCTCTGCCGGCACGCTCGCACTCTCGGAGCGCCCGTGGCCGCGCCAGCCGTTTGCGAGCACGTCAGTTCCATAGCGATCATCCACCACCGCACCTGCCTTCCGGGCACTCACCCTACGACGCACGCTGTGAGGATCCGGTGCGCCCCGCGGAGCGCTTCCGCACGGGCGCACGGCATCAATAGGATCGAAGGGCGCAGGCTGTGGCGCGCCAGGAGGGAAATCAATGCCGACTCGGTGGTCGTTCGGGGCGGTCGCGAGCGCGCTCACTGTCGCGCTCGCGGCGCTGCTCAGCGCCGCGGCACCCGCGTTCGCGACCGACCCGGTCACGCTCGACTCTGCGTACGTGCTCGACGAGGTCGATGCGCTCAGCACGTCAGATGAGGCAGCGGCCAACGCCCGGCTGGCAGATCTTTACGCGTCGACCGGGGTTGATCTCTATGCCGTATTCGTCGACGACTTCACCAATCCGTCCGACAGGAACGAGTGGGCTGATGCCGTTGCGTATGACAACGGGCTCGGGCAAAGCCAGTACCTTCTCGCGGTTGCTACCGACTCCCGGCAGTTCACCATCTCAGCTGACTCGTCGGGTCCTCTGAGCGAAGACCAACTGCTGGCAATCGAGGCGGATCTCAAGCCCTTCCTCAGCTCCGGTGACTACCTCGGGGCGATCACAACGGCAGCCGATAGCTTTGAGACAGCGCTCACCGGCGGATCCGGGGGCGGCGGTTTCTTCGCGGTCGTGCTGCTCGTCATCGTGGTTGCCGCCCTTGCTGGCCTGGTCTTGTGGATCGTCATCCGTTCGCGGCGAAAGCGAAAAGCTGATCCGCAGGCGGTGAGCCTCGACGAGCTCGCGCGGCGCGCCGCATCGGCACTCGTCGCAACCGACGATGCCATCACGACCAGCACCCAGGAACTCGGGTTCGCTCGCGCGCAGTTCGGCGACGCTGCAGCTGCCGAGTTCGAGAAGACCCTCGCTGCTGCACGAACAAGCCTCACGGAGGCGTTCTCACTGCAGCAGCGCCTCGACGATGCCGAACCCGACACTGAGGCTCAGATCCGCGAGTGGAACCTCGCGATTCTCGACCTGTGCAAGAAGGCGAACGCAGCGCTCGATGAGAAGGCCGCGGAATTCGAAGCACTGCGCGAGCTGGAGCGCACCGCTCCGCAAGCGCTCGAGCGCGTTGCCCAGGACCGCGAAGAAGCCTCAGCCGGCATAGCCGGCGCTGAACGCGCGCTCTCTGACCTCGAGGCATCGTTTCACCCGGACGCCATTGCGACCGTTGCTGACAACCCCGAGCAGGTCCGCGAGCGCATCGCCTTCGCTGACACTGCGCTCTCCAAAGCCCGGCAGGACCTCGCTGCCGGCAAGACAGCAGAGGCAGCGGTCGCGATTCGCGGCGCCGAGGATGCTATAGCCCAAGCACTGCAGCTGGAGCACGCGATCGACACGCTGGCACGGGACCTGCGGCAGGCTGCAACGACCGCGCAGAGCGTCATCGCCGAGCTCGAGGCCGACATCGCTACCGCGCGCGCACTTCCCGATCCCGATGGGCGTCTGGCCAGCGTGGCTGCCAGCACGACGCAACAGGTCGCGTCGGCCCGCGCTCTCTTGGATGCCTCCCAGCAGCGCCCGCTCGCGGCGTTGCACGCACTCCAGGAGGCGGACCGGCAGATTGACGAGGTGCTGCAAGCAGCGCGGGATGCTCAGGCCCAGGCGCTGCGAGCCCAGCAAGCGCTCGCGCAGATCACGGCGCAGGCAGGTGCTCAGATCTCCGCTGCAGACGACTTCATCGCTGCCCGGCGCGGCGCGGTCGGCGCACAGGCCCGGACGAGGCTGGCCGAGGCGCGCGCGAGCCTGGCCACCGCGCAGCAGGTCCAGGTTTCCGATCCGGCGCAGGCCATCCCGCACGCGCAGCGCGCCGAGCAGCTCGCGGCGCAGGCGATCCAGGCCGCGCAGCGCGATGTGGGGGCCTTCGACGTCGGCGGGTACGGCGGCTCCCGCAGCGGTGGATCGAACGGCATGATGGGCGCGGTCCTCGGCGGCATCGTGCTCAATTCGATCCTCTCCGGCGGCGGCGGTTCGCGGCGCGGTGGATTCGGCGGCGCCATGGGCGGCGGATTCGGCGGGCGTTCCGGCCGCGGCGGATTCGGCGGGGGTTCCGGCCGCGGCGGATTCGGCGGCGGATCCCGCGGCGGTGGATTCGGCGGCGGGGGATCCCGGGGCCGCCGCGGCGGAGGCCGCTTCTAGGCACGATCATCACCACTCACATCCAGACGAAAGGACACACCGATGGCAAAGCAGTCCATCTTCGGACGCATCTCCACCCTCGTGAAGGCGAACATCAACGCGATGCTCGACCAGGCCGAGGACCCGCAGAAGATGCTCGATCAGCTGGTGCGCGACTACACCAACAACATTGCGGACGCCGAGGCTGCAATCGCTGAGACGATCGGCAACCTGCGCCTGCTCGAGCGCGACCACCAGGAAGACCTGCAGTCAGCGTCTGACTGGGGCAACAAGGCGCTTGCCGCGAGCCGCAAGGCCGATGAGTTCCGCGCGGCGGGCGATTCCGTGGATGCTGACAAGTTCGACAATCTCGCCAAGGTTGCCCTCCAGCGCCAGATCGCAGCCGAGAACTCGGCGAAGGCAGCAGCACCGCAGATCGCGTCGCAGACCGAGGTCGTGAACAAGCTCAAGGACGGCCTTAACGGCATGAAGCAGAAGCTCGAGCAGCTCAAGGCCAAGTCCGCCGAGCTGGTCGCGCGTCAGAAGACCGCCGAGGCTCAGACGAAGGTGGTCGATGCCGTCAAGTCGATCGACGTCCTCGACCCGACGAGCGAGCTCGGCCGCTTCGAAGAGAAGGTACGCCGCCAGGAAGCTATCGCGCAGGGCAAGACCGAACTTGCCGCCTCGAGCCTGGACGCCCAGTTCGAGAGCCTCGAGGACCTTGGCGAACTCACGGAGGTCGAAGCTCGTCTGGCCGCTCTGAAGTCCGGCGGCGCCGCGAAGCCCGCCATCGAAGGCTGATCGAACTCGCCGATGGCTCACTTCGTCATCACCCCGCAGTGGCAGGGCTCCGGGTCGGCTCGCGCGATGCAGCTGATCGACGGCGCCGAAGCCATCGCGGGCGACCTCCCGGCTTCGGCCTGCACCCGCTTGGAGGTGCCGGTCGAAGCCGGTGAAAGTCTGGACACGGGCATCCGTCGCGCCAGCTCACTCGGACGCATCCGCGACCTGGTTCGGGATGCCGTAGCCGCTAGATCGGAACCGGTGGTGGTGATCGGCGGGGACTGCGGGGTGTCCCTCGGTGCACTGGAGGCCGTCGCCGCCGAGGATGTTGCGGTCGTCTGGCTCGATGCGCACGCCGATCTGAACACCCCGGAGTCCTCACCCAGCGGAGCGTTTTGCGGCATGGTGCTGCGCGCAGCTCTCGGAGACGGAGCGGATCGGCTCCGACTTGCCCGCGGCATCCTGACGCCCGATCGGCTCGTGTTGGCCGGCACTCGGGAACTGGACGACGCCGAGCAGCAGTACATCGATGAACACAGCATTCGCCGGGTGCTGCCCGGGGACCTGGTGGATCCCGAGGCGCTGGTCGCCGCTGTGGCCGACACCGGCGCGTCACGGGTCTACGTTCACATCGACCTCGACGTCCTCGATCCCTCCGTCATGACAGGGGTGTCCTTGCCCGTTCCGTTCGGGCCGACTGCCAGCGAGGTCATCGCCGCCGTCCGAGCCCTGCGTGACCGCTTCCCCCTCGCGGGGGCGACGATCGCAGAGTTCTCTCCCGCGTCTGCGGATGCCGCGATCGAGGACATGCCGACGATCCTGCGCCTGGTCGGGGCCGTGGCGTGACCCCGATTCCAACCCCGCCACCGGGGTGGGAGGCTAGCGCGGAGCGAGCCGTCGCGCGAGGTCGGATGCTGGATCGCTGGCTTCCGCTGCTGGACTCCTCGGTTTCGCGCGCCGGCGCCGTCGTCGGAACCGCCATCGGCTTCGTCTGGGGGTTCCTGTGGAGCACCGGCAGGGTGCGGCAGCATCGAGGCGCCGACGACACGGTGCTGTATGTCTTTTCCGGCATGCCCTCGTGGACGTTCCCGCGTGGCGGCGTTTGCGTCGGCGCCTGCTACCTCACTGCCGACAACGACGGCCCGCGCGTGCTGCGGCATGAGCTCGTCCACGCCAGGCAATGGCGGCGGTATGGGATGCTCATGCCGCTGCTGTACCAGCTCGCCGGCCGTAACCCGCTGCGCAACCGGTTCGAGATCGAGGCGGGCCTCGCGGACGGCAACTACATCCCGCGGCAGCGGCCGAAGAGAGCCGTCAGTCGATGAGCACCTCGTCCAGCGCGACGAGTTCGTCATCGCTCATGCCGTGGGCGCGCAGGTAGTCTCGCGGCGATCCGTACGCGGCGTCCAAGCTCGCGAGGAGCCTCGACATCGCCGCCGCCGGCGACTTCGTCGCCAGTTCCTCGAGGTTGACTGACTCCGGGTGGAACTGCCGGATGCGCGCGACCACGTCGCGGTTGCGCGAGGGCGGCAAGAGCGCCTCCGTCCGCGCATAGTCGGCGACTACGGCGTCCCGGTCGACCCCCGCAGCTGCCAACGTGATGGCCACGGTGACTCCCGTGCGGTCTTTGCCGACCGTGCAGTGCACCAGGACCGGCTGATCGGCGAGAACGCCACGAACGACCTCGACCACACGGGCCGCGGAGTCCTCCACGAGGCGGCGATACATCTCCGTGAGCGGAACGTCCTCGACGAAGAACGAGGCCACCGAACCCAGAAACAGCGGAACCCGCTGGACCACGAGTTCGCGGTCATCGAATCGGCTGGGCGCGCCGGCGACTTCGGCGTCGTCGCGAAGGTCGATGACGCGACGGATGCCGAGACCCGAGAAAGCACGGATGCCGTCCTCATCGAGCCGCGCGAGGTTCCCCGACCGGTACAGCACACCCGCCCGCGTCCGCGAGGCGCCGGCCGGCAGACCACCGGTGTCCCGGAAGTTGATTGCGCCGGAGATGTCGAGTGTGCTCACGTTCCTCGACCCTATCCCGGGCAGAGTGACCTGCGGCTGCGCGCACCCGGTCGTCGCCGCCGCCAGAGCGGGGCCACAATAGTGTCATTGCCCAAGCCACGCCCAAGCAGCCGAGGACGGACAGCGATGACCACGCCCGACGATGAGTTCCGGTTTCTGGCCACTGACGCTCGCAGCGTCGGAGTGGCAGGCGATCTCCCACCGGTCGAGCGCATTTCCCTCGCTCTCGACGACGGACGCACCCTGAGCGCCCTCCGCTTCGGTGACACACCGCCAGTGGTCACCTTTGTCCACGGCGCGGGCCTCAACGCCCACACCTGGGACTCGACGATCCTGGCGCTGGGTCTGCCCGCCCTCGCGATCGACCTCCCCGGCCACGGCGATTCGTCCTGGCGGCCTGACGCCGCCTATACCGCGGCGAACCTCGCTCCGGATGTGGCAACGGGCATCCGGGCGTGGACGTCGGCGCCACAGCTCGTCGTCGGACACTCGCTGGGGGGTCTGACCGGTGCTGCGCTGGCGGCATCCGTTCCCGAGCTCGTGACGCAACTGATCATGATCGACATCACCCCGGGCATCGATCCCAACGCAGAGGCTGCGCAGATCCGGGCGTTCTTCGCGGGACCGACCGACTGGGCCAGCCGCGACGAGTTGGTTGATCGCGCACTGGCCTTCGGCCTCGGTGGGGGTACCCGCGAGAAGGCCGAACGCGGGGTGTACCTGAACTCGCGAGTACGCGAAGACGGACGCGTCGAATGGAAGCACCACTTCGCTCACCTGGCGTCGGCCCTCGCGGCAGCGCCCGAGCTTGCCGCCCAGGTCGACGCGCAGCAGGATGCGCTCTCCGAGATCCTGTCGGCGACGGGATGGAACGATATCGCCGCCGTGACAGCGCCGCTGTCGCTGATCCGCGGCGAACAAGGCTTCGTGACGAGCGAAGATGCGGCGGAGTTCGCGAGGCGCCGGCCCGATGCCGTCGTCGTCACCCTCCCCACGGGTCACAACGTGCAGGAAGAGGCTCCGCTTGCACTCGCTCAAACCATCACGGAGCTGCGCGGCGCCGGGCAACGATGACGTCACGTTCGCCTCTCGATGAGGGGAACACAGCAACCGGACCCTAGAGTTATCTACCGCAGATCCCCTTCGTGCTCCGCGTGCCCACCACCTTCGCAGCGGATGCCCCCCGGAAAGGACTCCCATGTTCCGCCGCACCGCTCTGGCCGCGTCGGCCTTGCTCGCCGCGAGCGCCCTCGTTCTGACAGCCTGCACCGGAAGCAGTGACCCCGCATCGACGGCGACGGGGGCTCCTGACCCTGACGCATCTGTCGCGATCCGGCTCGTTCTGGAACCGGGGAACCTCGACATCCGGCAGACCGCGGGCGCCGCGCTCGACCAGATCCTCATCGACAACGTCTACCAGGGGCTCGTCGGCCGCACCCCGGAGCAAGACATCGTCCCTGTTCTCGCCGAAGAGTACGACGTGTCGCCGGATGGGCTGACGTACACGTTTTCTCTGCGCGAGGGTGTGACCTTCGGCGACGGGCAGGAACTCACTCCGCAGGATGTCGTGTGGTCGCTCACCACTCGCCGCGACACCCCGGAATGGGCTGACTCGGCTCGCCTCGCAAACATTGCGTCGATCACCGCCGAGGGGCAGGACATCACGCTCACCCTCTCCGAACCCGACTCAAGCCTGCTGTGGAACCTGACCGGTCGTGCCGGGCTGATCCTCAAGGAGGGCGACACCGTCGAGTACGCCACCGCCGCCAACGGCACCGGCCCGTTCCTGCTCGACTCGTGGCGCCAGGGCGACTCGATCACGTTCGTCCGCAATGACGCGTACTGGGGCGAACCGGCAGCCACGGCAGAAGTGGTGTTCGACTACATCCCCGAAACGCAGGCTGCCCTGAACGCGGCACTGGCCGGCGAGGTCGACGTCGTCACGGGGTTCGACGCCAACTTCACCGAGCAGATCGAAGCAGACGGCGGTTTCGAGGTCGTGCTCGGGCAGTCGACCGACAAAGGCACGCTCGCGATGAACCAGTCCGCCGGCAGCCCGCTGGCAGATCAGCGCGTGCGGCAGGCGATCCGTCAGGCGATCGACCACTCTGCATTCACCGACGCATTCGGCGCGGGCCAGACTCTCTACGGCCCGATCCCGGAACTTGACCCCGGCTATGAGGACCTCTCCGACGTCGCACCGTACGACCCCGACGCCGCGCGGCAGCTACTCGCAGACGCAGGCGCCGAGGATCTCGATCTGACGCTCACGATCCCGTCCTTCTACCCGACGACGATCCCGCAGATACTCGTCTCCGACCTCAACGAGGTAGGTATCACCCTCACGGTGAACAGCGTCGACTTCCCGACCTGGATCAACGACGTCTACATCAACAAGGACTACGACCTCAGCTTCGTGTTGCACACCGAAGCCCGCGACTTCGAGAACTGGGCGAACCCCGACTACTACTTCACCTACGACAACCCCGAGGTGCAGGAGCTCTACCAGGAGTCGCTTGCCGCAACTGACGAGACCGAAGCTGCAGCCCTCCTGGCCGAGGCTGCCCGGATCGTTTCCGAAGACGCAGCCGCAGACTGGCTCTATAACGGCGCATCCATCGTCGCCGTCGGAACGAACGTCACCGGGATGCCCTCCATCAACGTCAACGAACGACTCAACCTCGCCAACCTCGCCAAGATCGCGGGCTGAGGCGAGACTGACGGGGTCATCGTGATGCGTCGGCCCGCGCCCGCCCCGGCGGCGCGGGCGGTGTCGCTCATCCGGAGCGACCCGTGACCCGGTACGTCGTGACCCGGCTCGGGCTGCTCGCGGTGGGGCTCGCCGTGGCAAGCGCGATCATCTTCGTGACGCTTCGTGTTCTTCCCGGAGACGTAGCCCAGCTGATCGCGGGCACAAACAGCACGCCTGCGCAGATCGAGGGCATCCGGGAGCAGCTCGGGCTGAACAAGCCGTTGATCGCGCAGTATCTCGACTGGGTGGGCGGGGTCCTTCGGGGAGACCTTGGCGCGTCGCTACTGACCGGCACCCCGGTGGCAGAAGAACTCGCCGAGAAGGCTCAGGTCACGGTGCCCCTCGGCATCCTTTCGCTGACCATCGCGGTTCTCTTCAGCGTTCCGCTCGGTGTGGCCTCCGCGATCTGGCGCGGCCACCGCCGCGGCACCATCATGAGTGTCAGCGCGCAGACCGTCGCGGCTGTGCCGGTGGTGTGGGCCGGCATGATGCTTGTCGTCGTCTTCGCCGTATGGCTGGGGTGGCTGCCGGCGCAGGGGTTCCCGCGCAACGGATGGGACGACCCGGCCGCCGCGGTGCGCTCGCTGATCCTCCCCGCTGTCACGATCGGGATCGTGGAAGGCGCCATGCTGCTTCGCTTCGTGCGCAGTGCGACGCTCCAAGCCGTCGGACAGGATTACGTGCGCACAGCAGCTGCCAAGGGGCTGACCCGCACCACGGCGCTCATCCGGCACGGCCTGCCGAACGTCGGTTTGTCGGTCATCACGGTCCTCGGGCTCCAGGTCGCCGGAATCATCGTGGGCGCAGTCATCATCGAGCAGCTCTTCTCCCTTCCCGGCATCGGCCGCATGCTGGTTGACGATGTTGGCGCACGTGATCTACCCAAGGTGCAGGGCGAGTTGCTGGCCCTCACGGGCTTCGTACTGATCGTGGGATTCTTCGTCGACCTACTCCACCGGATTCTCGATCCCAGGCAACGGGAGGCGTCGTGACTCCCCCTCCGGATGGCGATCGCCGCACACCCCAGCAACCGACTCGGGCGCGGTGGCTCGGTCGCGTATGGGCGGTGCCGACGGGACGCTTCGGGATCTGCGTTGTCGTGGGAATCATCCTGGTGGCTCTGATCGCCTGGATATGGACACCGTTCGATCCGCAGCAGGTCAACGTGCAAGACCGCTGGCTTCCGCCCAGCTGGCCGCACCTGCTCGGTACGGATGGCGCGGGGCGCGACATCCTGAGCCTCGTGATGGCCGGCGCAGGGACGACGCTCTGGGTGGCAGCCGGGTCGGCGGTCGTGGCCACAGTGCTCGGAATCGCCCTGGCGAGCCTTGGCGCTCTCACCACGCGCTGGGTTCGCGAATCGGTGGCGGTCCTCATCGACATCCTTGTGGCGTTCCCCGTGCTGCTCGTGGCCATGATGATCTCCGCCGTGTGGGGCGGGTCGCTGTGGGTCGTGATCTGGTCGGTGGGAATCGGCTTCGGCGTCAACATCGCCCGCGTCACGCGACCCGAGCTGCGACGCGTCCTGCACAGCGATTTCGTGCTCGCAGGAACTGCGGCCGGCCTCAGCCCGACGCAGAATCTGTGGCGCCACCTCCTCCCGAACGTCGCACCGGTGTTCATCGTGCAGCTGTCGTGGGCGATGGCAGTCGCTGTGCTCGCCGAAGCCGGGTTGTCGTACCTCGGGTTCGGTGCTCCAGTGACCGAGCCCTCCTGGGGAGTCCTGCTTCAGGATCTCCAGGACTACCTCACCGTTTACCCGCTCGCCGTTCTCTGGCCGGGGCTGGCGATCACGGTGACGGTGCTCGGGCTGAACCTGCTCGGCGATGGCATCCGAGAGGCATCCGACCCGACTCTGGTCTCCAGGACCGGCGCAGCGCGTGCGTCGCGCACGCATATGCCCGAGGTGGTCTCATGAGCCTCGAAGTGCAGGGCCTCACCGTCGAGATCGGCGGCGAGCGCGTCGTCGACGGTGTCTCGTTCGGGATCCCGAACGGCGGCGCTGTGGGACTCATCGGTGAATCCGGATCAGGCAAGTCCCTGACGGCGCTCGCGATCATGGGCCTCTTGCCCGAAGGTGCGACGGCGTCGGGAAGCGTCAGGTGGCAGGGACAGGAGATCCTCGGCCTTGAGGAGCGGGCGCTCGCCAAGCTCCGGGGCGACGAGATCGGAATCGTGTTCCAAGATCCCCTGACAGCTCTCAATCCTGTCCGGACAGTCGGACGTCAGATCGCAGAGTCGGTTCGCATCCACGAGCGCTTGCGAGGCCGCGAGCTTCGGGAGCGTGCCATCGCCGAGGCCGCTCGCGTGATGCTGCCCGAGCCCGAGGCCATCATCAAGCGCTATCCGCACCAGCTCTCCGGGGGCCAGCGCCAGCGCGTGGCTATCGCCATGGCACTCGCATGCAGGCCCCGGCTGCTCATCGCCGACGAACCGACGACGGCGCTCGATGCGACAGTGCAGGCCGAGATCCTCGATCTGTTGCGCGGCCTCACCGCCGACGAGGACATGTCGCTGCTGTTCATTACTCACGACCTTGCAGTGCTCGCGCAGATCGCGACCCAGGCGGTGGTACTCGAGCGCGGTCGCGTCGTCGAGGCCGGCGAGGTTTCCCGCCTGCTCAGCGAGCCCCGCGCGACTGTCACCCAGGGACTGCTCAGGGACGCTACCGCGACGCTGTGGCGGGGCGAGGGCAGCGACGCATGAGCACCGAGTTCGTCCGCGCCGAGGGTCTCACCCGACGTCACCGCACCCCGTCCACGCGGCTTTTCGCGAAGCCCGCTGTCACAACGGCGCTGGATGCTGTCGACCTCACGCTCGAAGAAGGACACGCCCTTGGCGTCATTGGCGAGTCCGGGTCGGGCAAATCCACCCTTGTCCGGCTCCTCCTCGGCCTGGACAGACCGACCTCAGGTTCGGTCCACATCGACGGCCGCGAGGTAGACGCGTCGTCATCGGCGAGATCGCTGCGGTGGCTTCGTCGGGAGACCGGCATCGTCTTTCAGGACCCCTACGCCTCGCTCGATCCTCGTATGAGCGTGGGGCGCATCGTCGGCGAACCGCTGTGGGCGCTTGGCGTCACCGGGGACCGGCGAGCGCGGGTGCGGGAGGTCCTCACACAGGTAGGTCTGGATGCCGCGGCGGCCGACAGGTTCCCGCGCGAGTTCTCTGGGGGTCAGCGTCAACGAATCGCTCTCGCGCGAGCGATCGTGCACCGCCCCCGCCTGCTCGTCGGTGACGAGCCGCTGTCGGCGCTCGATGTCACGGTGAGAGCCCAGATCCTTGGTCTGTTCGACCGACTCAGACAGGACGAGGGGATGACGATCATCATGGTCTCCCACGACATCGGAGTCGTGCAGAACCTGTGCGATCGGGTGGTGGTCATGAAGGACGGACGGATCGTGGAGCGGGGCGAGACCTCCCGCGTCTTGCACGCACCGGAGGCTGACTACACGCGGGCGCTCCTGGCGGCGATCCCCTCGATCACTCCCCCGGGCGAGACTCCCGCGGAGGACCGCCGCGACGGAAGAGCCCCTTCTTCACCGGCTTGAGCGACTTCTGGAGGTAGATCGTTCCCAGCCACCGCCCGAACTTGAAGCCGACGCGGCCCATCCGGCCGACTTCCGTGAAGCCCAGCCGCTCGTGGAGTGCCACTGACGCCTCAGCGCCTTTGTCGCTGATGACTGCGACGATCTCGCGAATACCCTTCCGCTGACAGGCCTCGATGAGCGCCTCGAGCAGGGCCCGCCCGAGCCCCTTTCCAGCAGCTGCCTGACCGAGGTAGATGGAATTCTCCACGGTGTAGCGATAAGCCGACTTCCCTGCCCAAGGCTGGACGAGCGCGTACCCCAGGATCTGGCCTGACGGTGACTGTGCCACCAGGAAGGGCAGGTCAAGTTTGCGCAGAAACGCGAACTTCTCGCGCCACTGGGCGATCGACCACACTTTCTCATCGAAGGTCACGACGGAGTTGCGCACGTAGTAGTTGTAGATCTCCCGAATGTCGGGGATGTCGCGTTCCTCCGCGGCACGGATGACGTAGCTGAACGGCCCTTCGGGCTCCGGCCGCCGTCGCAGATGGAAGGGAAGCCGCCGCTTCTTCTCGTATTCCTCTTCCAGCATGAGATCAGCCTACGCCGACGGTTCCACGCGCCAGTCGATCGGATCCGCGCCCTGCTGCTCGAGCAGCTCGTTGGCACGGGAAAAGGGTCGCGATCCGAAGAATCCGCGGCTTGCAGACAGGGGCGAGGGATGCGGCGACTCGATGATCGGAGTCGATCCCAGCAGCGAGCGCAGGCCCCCGGCATCCCTCCCCCACAGGATGGCGACAAGGGGGTGGTCGCGTGCTGCCAGCGTGCGAATCGCGTGCTCCGTGACAGCCTCCCACCCCCAGCCACGGTGCGAGCCGGGAGCGCCCGGCGACACCGTGAGGACGCGGTTCAGCAGCATGACGCCCTGATCGCTCCAAGCCGACAGATCGCCGTGCGAAGCAGGCGGGATGCCGAGGTCGTCGTCGAGCTCTCGGTAGATGTTCGCGAGGCTTCGGGGCAGGGGCCTGACGTGGGCGTCGACAGCGAACGAGAGACCGATGGGATGACCCGGCGTCGGGTACGGATCCTGCCCCACGATGAGGACCCGCACGTCCGCCAGCGGCCGGGCGAAGGCGCGAAGGACCCGATCTCCTGCCGGCAGGTAGCGCCGCCCCGCCGCGACCTCGGCCCGCAGGCGCTCCCCGATGCCCGCGATCTGATCGGCGACCGGGGAGAGCGCATCGGCCCAGCCACTGTCGATCAGACCCGCGTCGGCGAGCTCTGGCAGAGACATCGCCATGGGTCAGGCCGATTCCCTCACCGCGGCATCCTGCTCGATGACCGACCCCTGCCACGACCACGGGAAATCGATCCACAGGTCGGTGTCTTTCCACGACCAGTCCGGACGGATGATCGTCGTCGGCTTCGTGTAGATGACGACGCTGCGCACAATCGCGCCTCGATCGGTCAGGAGGCGCACCGCGAGGTCGAGCGTACGCCCACTGTCGGCGACGTCATCCACGAGCAGGACGCGCCGGCCATCGAGGTAGGCCATATCCATCTCGGGAGGAAGAAGCTCGGGATCGGGGAGCACAGTGCCGATGCCGGTGTAGAACTCGACGTTGATCGCCCCGCAGTTCTTGATTCCCAGGCCGTAGGCGATGGCACCGGCAGGCAGGAGCCCGCCGCGGGCGATGGCGACTACCACGTCGGGCATGAACCCGTCAGCCACGATCGTGCGGGAGAGCTCGCGCGTCGCATCTCCGAAACCCTGCCACGTCAACGTTTCCCGCTCGGTCGTCACCGGTTCTCCTCTCGGTTGCCCCCGCACCAGACTAGGCGCGGCCGCGGTGCTATTCTCGCGGGCATGCCCGCCGCATCCGCCCTCGACCGGTTGCGCGGAACGGGCCTGGGAATCACTGCAGGGCTGATCGGCTGGTTCATCCTCGTCGAATTCGTCAGCGGCATCATCCAGGGCTACTACGTTCCGCTCTTCAGCGACATCGTCATCGACCTCGGCATCCATGACTCGGACGTGAACTGGTTCGAGGCAGCCCAGCTGTTGCTGTCTGCGATCGTCGTTCCGATTCTCGCGAAGCTCGGCGACATGTACGGGCACAAGCGCATCCTGCTGATCTCGTCGATCCTGACCGCCGCTGCCAGTTGGTGGCTCGTGTTCGCGGGAGACTTCTGGACGTTCCTGATCGCCTGGGCACTGCAGGGGTTCTACGTCGTCTGGCTGCCCCTCGAGGTCGCGCTCATCTTCGAGCGCGGTCGCCGCCAGAATCGGGGTGTCTCTTCCACTCGGCGCGCAGCCGGGCTCCTGGTCGTCGGGTTGCAGGCCGGTGCGATAGCCGGCGCCTTGGCCGCAGGAGCGATCTTCGAAGCCACCGGCGGCGATCTCACCGTCACGATGATGATCCCCGCGATCGCGGTCACCCTCATTGCCGGTGTCATCTGGCTCGGCGTTCCCGAGTCCGAGCCGACGCCCGGCCGGCGCCTGGACACGTGGGGGTTCGTGCTGCTGACCTGGGGCCTGCTGCTGGTCACCGGCGCCCTCGTCTACATGCGCATGATCCCGCAGCTCGACCTCGGCGAGAACGCGTGGTGGTGGGTGGTGGCCCTCTTCGCCGCGGGCATTGCCGTCTTCGTCTGGTTCGTGAAGTTTGAACTGCGCCAGGACGACCCCGCCATCGACATCCGCGTCCTGCGCCGTCCCGAGATGTGGCCGGTGCAGACGACGGCCTTCCTCGTGGGAATCAGCCTGCTCGGCGCCCAGGGGCCGCTGTCGACGTACGCGGGCACCGATTCCTCCCTCGGTTACGGTCTTGGACTGTCTGCCTCGCAGCGCTCCTACGTCATCGGCGTCTACCTGCTCTCCCTCATCATCGGCGCCATCATCTTCGCCGTCCTGTCCCGGCGCGCCAACCCGCGACTCATCCTGATCGGCGCCTCGCTTCTGGTCGGCATCGGCTACACGCTGTTCCTGCCGTTCCACGTCGAGCTGTGGCAGGTCCTGCTGAACCTCATGGTCGCGGGCCTCGGCTCCGGAGCCCTCGTCGGAGCGCTTCCGGCTGCTGCGGCAGCTGCGGCGCCCCGCGGACAGACCGGGATCGCGTCGGCGCTCACCAACACCACCAAGACTGTGGGCGGCGCCTTCGCGTCAGCCGTGTTCGGTGTGCTGCTGGCTGCAGGCGCCGGAGCAGTTGCCAGCGAGACCGCAGCATCCCTCGGCGGCTATCTCGCCGTCTGGGCTATCTGCGCCGGCGGCGGGTTCCTCGCGGCCCTGCTGTTGCTGTTCGTCCCGAAGGTGGCCTTCGCCGACACCGATACGAGTCAACTCGACGCGACCCGGGGCAGCTCCCAGCTCACCTGACCGCTCACCCGAGCGCGGCGCAGTCTCACATGTGTGCTGCTATTGTGCGCAACTGCGGCACATAAATGCGCAGCATCCGCACACAACGACCGCACACTCGTGACCGGTGGTGCAGGGCGAGCGGTCGGGCTACGGGAGGCGGGGCCGGAGCGGACCGCGGGCCAGCAGGTGCTGCGCCGACTGGGCAACGGGACGCATGGTGACGAGGTCGAGATTCACGTGGCCCGGCGCCTCCAGGGCGTAGCCGATGACGTCGGCGACGTCATCGGCGGTGAGCGGGTTCTGCACGCCCTCATAGACCGCCTGCGCACGCTCGCGATCACCGCCGACACGGTTCAGAGTGAATTCCTCGGTGTAGACCATCCCGGGGGCGATCTCGACGACGCGCAGCGGCTCGCCGTTCAGCTCGAGGCGCAGGGCGCTGACAAGCATCGACTCGGCTGCCTTGGCGGCGTTGTACCCGCCGCCTCCGGGGTAGGCCACCTGCGCGGCGGTAGAGGTCACGAAGAGGAGGTCGGCGTGAGAGTCGGATGCCGCAGCCTGCCGCAGCTGCGGCAGCAGCGCACGCGTGAGTCGCTGCACCGCGAGGACGTTGACGTCGTACATCCATTGCCAGTCGGACACGTTCCCGTCTTCGACCCGGTCGGTGCCGCGGGCTCCGCCGGCGACGTGCGCCAGGGCGTGCACGGGTCCGGAGCCGGCGAGGAACTGCGCAAGAGCGTCGACGTCGGCATCCGTCGTGAGGTCCGCCGCGAACGCGACGGCGCCTGTCTCTTCCTCCAGTGCCGCCAGGCGGTCGGCGCGCCGCGCCACAGCGACCACGTCCCACCCGCTCGAGCGCAGCCGGCGAACCGTCGCAGCACCGATACCCGAACTGGCTCCCGTCACCACAGCACGTCTGGTCATGCGTCAACGCTAGCTGCCGGGAGAGCGCCGGAGTGTTACGTCACATTTCCGCGCTGTTGTTGACAACGGCTCGTGTTCGTACTCTCGGTGGTGGCCGGTCGACCCGCCGACCGACCCCGAAGACTCAAGGAGCACATCATGTCCGCACCCGAGAACTGGAAGTTCGAGACCAAGCAGATCCACTCCGGCGCCGCACCCGACCCGACCACCAAGTCGCGCGCGACCCCGATCTACCAGACCACCTCGTACGTGTTCGACAACGCCGACCACGCCCAGAACCTGTTCGCTCTGGCCGAGTTCGGCAACATCTACACCCGCATCATGAACCCGACGCAGGATGTCGTGGAGCAGCGTGTCGCGGCGCTCGAGGGCGGCAGCGGCGCTCTCCTCGTCTCGTCCGGTCAGGCTGCGGAGACCTTCGCTGTCCTGAACATCGCGCAGGCCGGCGACCACATCGTCTCGTCGAGCTCGATCTACGGCGGCACGTACAACCTCTTCAAGTACACCCTGGCCAAGCTCGGCATCGAGACGACCTTCGTCGAGAACCAGGACGACCCCGAGGAGTGGCGTCGCGCGGTCCGCCC
>NZ_DBHD01000096.1:0-8824 GCF_002296025.1 Microbacterium sp. UBA837 | reverse complement strand
CGCCGCACTCGCGGCGCAGCGCTTCCGGGCCGCATATATCGGAAGCTCACGATTCGCGAGTCCTCGATCGCCCGCTGCAGGGGCGCAAACGACGGTTCGCGCAGACTGATCCGCGGCGAGTATCCGAGGATCGGATCCTCGACCGGAATGCCGAGCGCGCGAATCTTGCGTAGGCCGCTGCGCGCATCCGCCGACAGAGAGCTTTCGCTCCACACGCCTCCGGCCAGGTTCAGCAGAGCGAGCTCGGCCGGCGTGAACTCGATATCGGCAGGCAGCTCGTACTCGGCGGTCGGTACGCGGTAGCGAGCCTCGCGAAGATCGTCGGGATCGGCACGGTCACCGATCGTCTCGATCGGGACACCGAGTCCACGAAGGCTCTCTTTATCGCGCTCGAACATCTTCTCGAGCGCGTCCTTCGACGTGCCGGCTTCCGACTGCTCGCGGTAGCCCGACACCGACGACAGGATCGTGTCCTTCGTGATGCCCTGTTCGGTGGCCATCAGGGCAACCACGAGGTTCACCAACCGCTCCTCGGGCGGAATGCGCACAGGGGTCTTCGAGGGCACGCCCTCATCCTAGGTGCGCGATGCGCGGCATCCCCTCTTGCCGAGGGTGATTTCGGCTACGAGGCGGGTTCCGGGTCGATTCCGAGGATGTCGATGACGAAGACGAGGGTTGCACCGCCCGGAATCGCGCCCTGTCCGGCATCGCCATAGCCCTGATCCGGCGGCACAACCACGAGCACCTGGGATCCGACGGTCTGACCCTCGAGAGCCGCGGCGAAGCCCGGCACGACCGCGGTCAGATCGAACGAGACCGGATCGCCGTCCCAGCTCGTGTCGAAGACCTCACGCGTGTCCCACAGCAGACCCGTGTAGTGGGCGCGAACCGGCTGCTCGCCGGTGACGACCTCGCCGTCGCCCTTCTTGATCGTTTGGATCGAGAGTTCGGTCGGGGCCGGGGCATCAGGGATGATGACTCCGGGTCGCCCGTTCGGGGCGCGGACGACGGACGGAAGACCGTTGCTGTCGGTGAACTGGTCAGCGCCATCCGCCTTCGGAAGGTAGACCTTCCGAACGTCGACGACGGCGACCGCGGAACTGCCCTCCTCGAGCCCGATCTGCGTCGCGGCAGCCGGGTTGATCGCATCTGCCGGTAGGGCGACAACGACGCGGTCCCCTTCCTGCGCGCAGTGAAGAGAATCCTCAAGCCCTGGCAGGGTGTCGATCCACCGCGACATCGAGAAAACGTTCTCGAGCGTCACGTCGTAGGAGGTGGCGACGGCCGGCTCACCGGTCTGACCGTTGAGGACCACCATGTCGAGGATGACCATCTGGTCGGTCGTGATGATCGGCGTCCCCTCCCCCTGCGTGAGGTCGGTCCATGCGAGCTCATCCACCTGGAACGGGGTATAGACCTCGACGTCGGGCGCCTCGCCGAACTCACCGGTGACTGTCACGAGATCGGTCGCTGCGGGGTCGGTATCGGTGACACGAGCGCACCCGTCGGCTGGGCTTGTCGAGCAACCGACGAGTCCGGCAGCTGTCAGTCCGAGGATCGCGAGGAAGGCGGGTGTCTTTCGCACCGGATCAGTCTAGGTGGTCAGGCTCAGCCGTTTCGTCGACCGTCACAGGGCCGCCGCCGGTGGCGGCTTGGCGGGCACCGTCAGCCGCCTTCTGCGCTTCGCGAACTCGTTTCCGCAGGTTCTTGTCGGTGATCTGACGGTCACCGACGGCACCGGGAGTCCACAGCTCGACATCCTCGTCGCCGTAGCTGCTCTTCGAGGCACGCCGCTTCTGCTCGGGCGCGACAGCGCCGGGCGCGAGGCGTCGAGCCCACAGCAAAAAGCCCGTGTGCGCGACCATTCGGTGGTCTGGGCGAACGGCGAGACCCTCGACGTGCCAGCCTCGCACCATCGTCTCGTTCGCGTCGGGTTCGGTGAACAGGCCGGTGTTGCGGATGTACTCGGCTACGCGGCTCAGTTGCGTGGCGGTCGCGATGTAGCAGAGGACTACCCCGCCCGGGGTCAGGGCCTCCGCAACGGCGTCGATGCACTCCCACGGGGCGAGCATGTCCAGGATGACGCGGTCTACCGTTCCGGGTTCGACGGCCGTCGGCAGCTCAGTCACGAGGTCGCCGACACGAACGTCCCAGGATGCCGGGCGGTGACCGAGGAAGGTCTCGACGTTGGCCTGCGCAACCTCGGCGAACTCCGGCCGTCTTTCGAACGAGACCAGTCGCCCGGCGTCGCCGATCGCGCGCAGCAGCCAAAGCGAGAGCGCGCCAGAGCCGACGCCGGCTTCCACCACGACGGCGCCCGGAAACACGTCAGCCTCGGAGAGGATCTGCGCCGCATCCTTCGGATACACGATCGCGGCGCCACGCGGCATCGACATCACGAAATCACGCAGCAGGGGGCGCAGCGCGAGGTACTCGTGGCCGGCGCTATTGACGACGACCGAGCCGTCCGGGATCCCAATGAGGGTCGAATGAGGCAGCACCCCGTGATGCGTGTGGAGTTCCCCACCTTCGCGAAGCGTAATCGTGTGCAGCCGGTTCTTCGGACCGGTGAGCTGGACACGGTCGCCCACGCGGAACGGACCGGACAGACGTGGTGTGGTGCTCATGCGGCGCCGATCTTTCGGTGTGCGCGGTGAAGCTCACTGAGGTCCGAAGCTGTCACCCCGTGAAGTGTGGGCCAGACGGCGTGGGCACCGGCCCCCTCGAGCGAGACCATCGCGGGAACGCCCAGAACAACCGATCCCGCGGCTACAGCGGAGCGCAGCCCGTTCGGCGAGTCCTCGATCGCCACGGTGTCGGCTGGTTCTACGCCGAGCGATGTGCACGCCTGGAGATACGGATCCGGATACGGCTTCGGGCGGGTGACGTCATCGCCGGCGACGACGAGGTCGAAGGCGTCGAAATCGATGAGCTCGGCGATATGGGAGGCCATCCGTCGCATCGACATCGTCACCAACGCGGTCTTCAGGCCGGCATCCTTCAGGTCGGCAAGAAGCTCGCGCGCGCCCGGTCGGAAGGGAACGCCGTCCCGCGAGATGCTGCGCATCACTTCGCTGGTGAGGTGCTCGATGATGTCGCCGGTGGACATTCGTACTCCCGCTTCCTGCAGGATCCGCGCAGAATCCTCCAGGGCGAGCCCGACCAGCGACAGCGCCTTCTCGTGAGTCCAGGACCCGCCGTAGCTCTCAACGAGCGGCGTCTCAGCCGCAATCCAGTACGGTTCCGTATCGACGAGCGTGCCGTCCATATCCCAGAGCACGGCGGAGAGGGCGGGTGGCGCAGTCACCGGACCATGCTACCGACGGCCTCGTTGACGATTGCCCGCTGCCGGCTCCCCCCGACCTCGACGTTTCTCGCACCCGCCCGACAGCGGCATCCTATTCTGGATGGATCGCCACCTGAGGAGGTCACGTGGAGGGACTGGGACGCAGGGTTCTCGTCGCCGCATTCGACGGCTGGAACGACGCGGGTGAAGCAGCGTCCTCGGCGGTCGCTCATCTGCGCGACTCCGGCGGCTACGAGACTGTCTACTCGGTCGATCCCGAACTGTACTTCGACTATCAGTACACGCGTCCCCAGATTCGCACGACCGCGGATGGCGCCCGCGAGCTGACATGGCCAGAGACGACAATTCACCGTCCCACCCGCGCGACGCGGGGCACGCAGCTCTGGCTGCTCACGGGGGTCGAGCCGGCGCGAGCATGGCAGGCTTTCGCGTCCGAACTCGTCGATGTCGCCCTGCGCGAAGACATCACCGGGTTCGTTGCGATGGGGTCGATGATGTCGGATGTTCCGCACACTCGTCCGATCTCTGTCTTCGCGGGTAGCGAGAGCGAACCGGTGCGGACGTCCTTGGGACTTGAGCGCAGCTCCTACGAGGGCCCCGTCGGCATCCTGAGTGTGATCTCGCACGTCGCGACGGCTGCCGGCATCCCGGCGGCGCAATTGTGGGCCAGCGTCCCGCACTACGTCGCCGGCCACACTCCCTCACCCAAGGCGAGCCTGGCACTGCTCGATCGGCTTGAAGACATCACGGGCGCGAAGCTCGACCGCGGCGACCTTCCCGCTCAGGCACGCACGTGGGAGGCCTCCATCGACGCTGCGGCGGCCGACGATGAGGAGATGACGGAGTACATCCACCAGCTCGAACGCACGCGGGACACGTGGGACTCGCCGGAAGCGTCGGGGGATGCCATCGCGCAGGAGTTCGAGAAGTACCTTCGTCGTCGCGGCGACGGGCCCGGTCGCGGTGGACGCGACGAGCCTCGCAAGCCCTGACCCGTTTCGGCCCCGCTCACCCGAGTCAGTAGGGCTGGATGACGCCCATGCTCAGCAGCACGAGCAACGTCGCCCCGAGGGCTACCCGGTAGACCACGAACGGCAGGAAGCTGCGCTTGGAGATCCAGCTCATGAAGAAGGCGATGACGCCGAGCGCGACGATGAAGGCCACACCGGTGGCAGCAGCAGTCTCTATCGGGGTGAACGGCCCCTGCTCGTCCCAGCTCTTGAACAACTGATAGAAGCCGCTGCCGAAGACCGCAGGGATCGCCAGGAGGAAGGCGTACCGGGCTGCAGCCGCGCGTTCGTAACCGAGGAACAGTCCGGCGGTGATCGTGCCGCCAGACCGCGAGACTCCGGGGACCAGGGCGAGAGCTTGCGCGAACCCGAAGATGACGCCGTGTCCCAGGGTGAGCTGGTCCAGTTTTCGCCGCTTCGCACCCACGAGGTCGGCGATGCCCAGCAGTACGCCGAAGAAGATGAGCATTCCGGCGACGAGCCAGAGCGATCGGAGCGTCGTCTCGATCTGATCTTGGAAGAGCAGCCCGAGCACGACGATCGGCACCGATCCGATGATGATGAGCCAGCCCATGCGGGCGTCGGGATCATTCCGCGGCGCCCTCCCGACGAGGGCGAGCGACCAGCGTGAGACGATCCGCACGATATCGCGCCAGAAGAAGACGACGACCGCCGCCTCGGTACCGATCTGGGTGATGGCGGTGAAGGCTGCACCCGGGTCCTCAGCGCTCGGAAGAAATTCGCCCAGGATGCGCAGGTGAGCACTCGATGAGACCGGCAGAAACTCCGTGAGCCCCTGCACGAGGCCGAGGATGATTGCTTCCAGCAGCATGGATGCCTTCCGGATCAGTAAGACAACAGCAGGTCGGTCAGCACGCGCTGACCGAAGACGAGCGAGTCGAGCGGGACTCGCTCGTCAACGCCGTGGAACATACCGGTGAAATCCAGATCCGCCGGAAGCCGCAGCGGCGCGAACCCGTAGCCTCGGATGCCGAGTTCAGCCAGTGCCTTGTTGTCGGTGCCTCCGCTCATCAGGTACGGGAGGACCGGAACGCCCGGGTCGTGTCGCCCGAGGGCAGCGACCATCGCATCGACCAGTTCGCCCTCGAAGGGCACCTCGAGACCGATGTCGCGGTGGACGACCTCGATCTCGATGTCCGGCCCGACGATGTCCTGGATGGCGCGCAGGGCACCATCCTCGCCGTCAGGAAGGGTCCGCACGTCGATCAACGCCTCGGCGCGGTCCGGGATGACATTGTGCTTGTATCCGGCGGTGAGGGCGGTCGGGTTCGTCGTGGTGCGGATGGTGGAGCGTAGGAATCTCGACGCCGGCCCTGCCGCCGCGGCCACCGCGTCAGGGTCATCCGATGCCTGGCCGGTGAGTTCGGCGATCCGTTGGGTCAGCCGTTCCGTCGTCGCGGTCAGTTCCACCGGCCACGCCGTGCGTCCGAGCGCGGCGACGGCCTCGGCGAGGCGGGTGACAGCGTTGTCTTCATGGAAGGCGCTGCCGTGAGCGGCCCGGCCGCGGGCGATGAGGCGGATCCAGACCAGCGCCTTCTCGCCGACTTGCAGGAGGTAGGCGCGGCGACCGGCGAGGTCGATCGAGTAACCGCCGACCTCGCTGATGGCCTCGGTCGCGCCAGCGAACCACTCCGGGTGGTCGCGAACGACCAGTGCGGAGCCCTCGCCGCCGCCGTTTTCTTCGTCCGCGAAGAAGGTCACCACGAGGTCACGCGCTGGCTGACGCCCGCTGCGCAGGATGTCTGCGACAGAGGTGAGGATCATGGCGTCCATGTCCTTCATGTCGACCGCGCCGCGTCCCCACAGCATCCCGTCGCGAATCTCTCCTGCGAAGGGGTCGACCGACCAGTCCTCAGCGACAGCTGGCACGACGTCGAGGTGCCCGTGGACAACAAGCGCGGGCTTGTCGCGGTTCACTCCCGGAATGCGAACGCCGACGTTCGTTCGCCGGTCGATCGGTTCGTAGATCTCGGGCGTCAGGTCGAGCTTCCGAAGATAGTCGGCCACGTACTCTGCGGCTTCGCGTTCGCCGCGGGCCTGTCCCCCACCCCAGTTCGTGGTGTCGAAACGGATGAGGTCCCGGGCGACGACGACGACTTCGGGGAGATCCGATTCGGTATGCGACACGGCCACCAACCTACCGCGATCAGACGACGCGAATGTTTCGGGTCGAGACCTCCTGCGATTATCGGCGGTGCCGTGGACGTGATAATGTCGATCTTCGGTTGCGAAGCCGAAACCACTCTGCGCGGGTGGCGGAATAGGTAGACGCGCTAGCTTGAGGTGCTAGTGCCCGTATAGGGCGTGGGGGTTCAAGTCCCCCCTCGCGCACAAACGAAAGTGGGTCCCGAAAGGGGCCCTTTTTCGTTTGTCCGGGAGGGGTAGACGCGGACGCCCCGGGGTGGGCCCACGCCGCCGGAGGCTCCGCGCGCTGCGCAGCGCGGCGCGCGGAGTGGCGGTGGGGAGGCCCACGCCGCCGGAGGCTCCGCGCGCTGCGCAGCGCGGCGCGTGGAGTGGCGGTGGGGACAAGTCCCCCCTCGCGCACAAACGAAAATGGGTCCCGAAAGGGGCCCTTTTTCGTTTGTCCGGGCTTCGCTAGCTCGTTACGGTTTCGCTGTCCGCGGCGGGGATGTTGCAGACATCGCCTTCGCAGACGATCCCGTCACCACCGAGCATGGTGAACGGCTGGGCAGCATCCTGTTGGGTCGGGGACGAACCGCTCATGCCGGAGTCCGCTCCGACGCCACCTGGGCGAGCACCTGAGCGAAGGTCGCGCTCTCCTGTGCCCCCGAAACGCCGTACTTGCCGTCGAATACGTAGAAGGGCACACCCTGGATGCCGTACGCGGCAGCTTGCGCGACATCCGCCTTCACCGCGGCGGTGTACTGGCCGGACTCGAGCGCGCGGACGACGTCATCATGGTCGAGCCCGACCGTGGCGGCGAGATCGGCGAGATCATCGACCCGGCCGACGTGCCCGCCATCGACGAAGTATGCCTTCAGCAACGCTTCCTTCATCTCTTCCTGCAGACCGTGCGCCTTCGCATAGTGCAAGAGTTCGTGGGCCTTGATCGTGTTCGTCTGATGGATGTGGTCGTAGTCGTAGGCGAGCCCCTCGCCTGCAGCGAGCGTCGTCACCCGCTCGACCATCTGAGCGGCCTGCTCCGGCGAGACCCCCTTGCGCTCGGAGAGGTACTGCACCGGCGACCCGTCGTAATCGACAGGCGTGTCAGGGGCAAGCTCGAAGGAGTGATACTCGATCTCCACGGGTACTCCGGACGCCGCCACGCCCTTCTCGAAGCGCCGCTTGCCGATGTAGCACCAGGGGCACTGCACATCGGACCAGACATCGACCTTGATCGGGGAAGCAGAAGGCTCGCTCATGTCACACCGAACCGCGGCATCCCCGACACTATTCCCGGCGGCAGCGGCGGAAGCGGGCTCGCGGTCAGCCGACCGTCACTCCGAACAGCAGCCCCAGAAGGTAGGTCACCGCTGCCGCACCGAATCCGATCGCAAGCTGTCGCAGCGCGCGCTTCAGGGGCGGACCGCCGGACAGCAGCCCCACCGTGGCCCCTGTGGCCAGGAGCGCGACACCGACGAGCGCCAGCGCTGTCGCTACTGCGGCGAGTCCGGATAGTCCGAAGATCCACGGCAGCACCGGGATGATCGCTCCGGATGCGAAGAACAGGAAGCTGGAGAGCGCTGCGCCCCACGCACTTCCGACGACGTCGTCCTCGGCAGCGCCCGCCACGCCTCCGCGGGCCAGAGCGCCGGGACCCGCCGTTTGAGCATCGCCGATGATCGCTCGCGCCGCCGTTAGCGCCTCTTCCTCCGGCATCCCGCGCGTGCGAAACACCAGAGCCAGTTCGTTCGCATCGAGGTCGAGGAACGACAACACCTCGTCGGCGTAATCGTTCGGCTGCGTCGCCGCGAGCAGCTCGCGCTGGGATCGCACCGAGACGAACTCACCGGCACCCATTGACAGCGCACCGGCGAGAAGGCCCGCGATACCGCTGAACAGCACGAGTTGCGGGGCGACTCCGGTCGCACCGATTCCCATCACCAGGGCGAGGTTCGAAACCAGTCCGTCGTTCGCGCCGAACACCGCGGCTCGGAACGTCCCCGACAGCCGCCGTCGCCCGCGGGCCGCAAGCCCACGCACGACCTCGTGATGGATCTTCTCGTCGGCCGCCATCTGCGAAGTCGCATGCGGATCGCTGTCGTAGGGAGAGCGCGCTTCGGCGTTTTGGGCGAGAGCGAGCACGAAGATCGAACCGAAGTGACGCGCCATCCACGCAAGCATTCGAGTCGACACGCGGGGTCGCGGCAGCGTACTGGGCTCGCCCCCGAGTAACTGCAGCCAGTGCGACTCGTGCCGACGTTCGGCATCGGCGAGGGCTTCCAGGATCGCGCGCTCTTCGCCGGTGCGGCGAGCAGCCAGCTCACGGTATACGCGCGCTTCAGCGCGCTCGTCCACGAGGTAC
>NZ_DBHD01000086.1:3364-4703 GCF_002296025.1 Microbacterium sp. UBA837 | reverse complement strand
AAACGAGGCCGTCGCGCTCGAGCCGCTCGAGAGTGCTGTAGATCTGGCCGACGTTGAGCGCCGAGCTCGATCCGGTGCGACGTTCGAACTCCGACCGCAACTGATAGCCGTAGCACGGCCCCTGCGCCAGGATCGCCAACAGGCTTTGCCTCACCGACATTCGGATCTCCCTGAGCGCGATATGCATACCGGGTAGTGTCGCGCTCTCTCATGGATACCGCTGCGCGACACCATCGAGTGGTTCTGCCCGGGCGTTTGGTGGAATCCGCCATATGGTCTGACCACATCAGGGGTGAGCGTCGTGGGCTTCACTGAACGATTGGCGATGCGCCGACTCTCGGCGTAGAACGGCAGCGTGTTCGGTTCGTCTCGGCGCCGCATGGTCGGAGGCCTCGCCCTCATCCCCGCTGTCGCACTTGCCGCCGTCGCGTGCTCGCCGGCCGCTGCAACTGCTCCCTCACCCGCATCCATCGACCCGGTAGCGGGAATCGTCGTCGGAGACGGCGCTGTCGACATCCAGCTGTGGAGCGACCCATCCTGCCCCCACTGCATGAGCCTCGATGCGGCTATCGGCGACGACCTCGCGGCCTTCGTCGCCGACGGCACGGCGACGTGGACCCTGCATCCGATGAC
Organism: Microbacterium sp. UBA837; assembly: GCF_002296025.1. Classification (NCBI taxonomy): domain Bacteria; kingdom Bacillati; phylum Actinomycetota; class Actinomycetes; order Micrococcales; family Microbacteriaceae; genus Microbacterium; species Microbacterium sp. UBA837. Next base: position 4,070 of record NZ_DBHD01000086.1, on the reverse strand, counting down.
CTACGTCAGCGCCAAGCGCGGTGACACCACCGACTATTCGACCCGTGCGGCTGCACTTCTCCTCGGCGCCGCAGCCGCGGGCGAGGATGACGCGCTCCTGCCGCTGTACGCGCTGATCCAGCGGAACCAAGTCACGGCAGATCATTCACCGAGCGACGAGGAACTCCTCGACTTCGCGACCACGGCGGGCGCGGCATCCGACCTCTCGACAGCGATCACCGATTACACGGGCCTGGCGACCGCGGCTAACGACGCCTGGCTCGGCAAGCCGATCCCCGGCACCGACCAGGTCGTCGACCACGTCCCGCTGCTGGTCATCGACGGCACGGTGTTCGAGGTGCGTGAAGACGGCACGGATGCTGCGCGCTTCGCCGCAGCGGTAGCCGAAGCCGCTGCAGACTGATCCTCAGCCGAGGCCCTCCCGGTGCGGCGCGGCCGCCGCACCTCCCTCGCCGACCACGGGCTTGCGCGAGAGGCCGACGGAGCCGGAGGCGGGATCCTTCGACAGTGCCGCGGCGACGGCGGCTGACTCGTCGATATCCGGGTACTGGGGCCGCAATTGCACGGACTGCCGCTTCTTCTGCTCGCGCTTTGCCTTGCGTGACGAGTACGTGAGGTTCAGCGCCTCGACGAAGATCGCGAAGGCCATCGGACCGTAGATGAAGGCCTTGTCGATCTTGATGTGGAAGCCCTCGGCGATGAGGAA
>NZ_DBHD01000086.1:0-2977 GCF_002296025.1 Microbacterium sp. UBA837 | reverse complement strand
GCGTTGACGAACGCGAAGATGAACCGCGAGGCGAAGAGCATGATGCCGAACGAGAGCACCACGACGGTGATGATGATGACCATGTTCGAGGTCATGCCGACGGCGGTGATGACGGAGTCGAGCGAGAAGACGATGTCGAGCAGCAGGATCTGTGCGATCACCGAGCCGAAGGTCACGCTCTTGCGGCCGCCCGCGCCCTCGCCATGCTCCTCTTCGGCGCCCTCGAGCTTGTGGTGGATCTCGGTGACCGCCTTGTAGACGAGGAAGAGCCCGCCCGCGATGAGGATGAAGTCCTTCCACGAGAACGAAATGCCCCACAGGGTCACGACGGGTTCGGTGAGCGAGATGATCCAGCCCGCCGCAAAGACGAGGCCGACACGGATGAGCATCGCGAGCGTAAGACCGAGGTTGCGCGCCCGCGCCTGCTGCTCCTTGGGGAGCTTGGAGGCGAGGATCGAGATGAAGATGACGTTGTCGACGCCCAGCACGATCTCAAGGACGAACAACGTGACGAAGACCGCGATCAGATCGGGAGTGAAGGCGAAGGAGAAGTCCACGCAGACAGCGTAGGGCCTCGGTTCGGTCGCGCCCTTGTGCGGGTTCGCGCCGCGCCAACCCGCGAAACGGCGCGACTGAAGAATCTGCACCACTATTCGGTCGCGCCCTGGTGCGGGCGGCGGGCTGACGAACCCACGTCACGGCGCGACTGAACGGTCATGCGAACCGAGTGGCATCGAGGACTGATACCCCAGGGGGTATTATTGGCACCATGACTTCACCCGCCGCCGACCGCAGTACCCGGCCCGTCATCGGCGAGTGGGTTGACGGCATCGACATCCCGGTCGTCAACGAGCGTGCCGTGCGCGCCTCGGCCGGCATCCTGTTCCTCCTCGGCTTCAGCGCCTGGCTCTCTGGCGTGATCACCGGCGACCTGCAGTACATGCGCGGGTTCGGCATCCTGTTCGCCGCCGAGATGTTCCTGCGCCTTTTCGTCGGAACCCGCTTCACGCCCACCCTTCTGATCGGCACCCTCATCACGCGTCCGCAGCGCCCCGAATGGGTGGATGCCGCCCCCAAGCAGTTCGCCTGGGGGCTCGGATTCTCGATGGCTCTCCTCGGGTGTCTGTCACTTGGGTGGCTGGGGCTGCCGGCGGTCATCGCGCAAACCATCTGCGCCGGATGCCTGCTGCTGCTGTTCGCCGAGTCGGCCTTCGGCATCTGCGTCGGATGCGAGCTGGCCCGCCGCTTCGGGCGCACCAAACCGCAGCTGTGCGCTGGCGACACGTGCACCTACACTCCCCCGGCCCGCGGCGAGCGCCACTCGGTCGAGTGATGAGCGGCGTGTCAACGCAGGACGGGCCTGACGCACCAGTCGCAACGGCGCACGGATTGCCCGACACCCCGCCCGCAGCATCCGTCGCCCGGCGTGTTGGGCACGATCCGCGCCGTTGCGACTCGACCGCACGGCCACGTCGAGCGCCCGAAGAGGAGCACGAACCGACACGGATGCCGAAAGCGGCCGCCGCGTAGACTGGGGTCGCCCGCACGCTGGCGCCGGTCTCGGCATCCTCGACCACTGGAGTCCCACCCCGTGAGCACCCCGATCACTCCCGCCCGAGCAGTCGCCGACACCGCCGCGCCGAGAGGCGCAGCAGCAGCCGATACCGTTGAGAACGCCGCGGCGACGCCCGAACGCGAGCAGCCGTACGGCGCCCTCGGCCTGAAGGATGACGAGTACGCGCAGATCCGCGAGATTCTCGGGCGCCGGCCCACGAGCGGTGAGCTCGCCATGTACTCGGTCATGTGGAGCGAGCACTGCTCCTACAAGTCCAGCAAGATCTACCTGCGCCGGTTCGGGCAGAAGGTCAGCGACGAAATGCGCGAGCGTCTCATGGTCGGCATGGGTCAGAACGCGGGCGTCGTCGACATCGGCGAGGGCTGGGCGGTGACGTTCAAGGTCGAGTCGCACAACCACCCGAGCTACATCGAGCCGTTCCAGGGTGCCGCGACCGGTGTGGGCGGCATCGTCCGCGACATCATCTCGATGGGGGCGCGCCCGGTCGCTGTCATGGACCAGTTGCGCTTCGGCGCGATCGACAACCCCGACACCGCCCGCGTCGTGCACGGCGTGGTCAGTGGGATCTCGTTCTACGGCAACTGCCTGGGCCTGCCGAACATCGGCGGTGAGACAGTCTTCGATGCCGTCTACCAGGGCAACCCGCTGGTCAACGCTCTCGCCGTCGGCGTGCTGCGCCACGAAGACCTGAAGCTTGCCAACGCCTCGGGCGCGGGCAACAAGGTCGTGCTGTTCGGCGCTCGCACCGGCGGCGACGGCATCGGCGGAGCATCCATCCTCGCTTCCGACACCTTCGCCGACGGCGGCCCGACCAAGCGCCCCGCGGTGCAGGTGGGCGACCCGTTTGCCGAGAAGGTGCTCATCGAGTGCTGCCTCGAGCTCTACCGCGATGATCTCGTCGAAGCGATCCAGGACCTCGGCGCCGCCGGTATCTCCTGCGCCACCAGCGAGCTCGCGGCAAACGGCGGCAGCGGCATGCGGGTCGACCTCGAGAACGTGCTGCTGCGCGACCCGAGCCTCACGCCGGAAGAGATCCTGATGAGCGAGTCGCAGGAGCGGATGATGGCCATCGTCGCTCCCGAGAAGCTCGACGCGTTCCTCGAGGTCGTCGGCCGCTGGGAGGTCGAGACGAGCGTGCTCGGCGAAGTCACCGGCGATGGCCGCCTGCAGATCTTCTGGCACGGCGAGCAGATCGTGGATGTCGACCCCTCCACCGTCGCGGTCGACGGGCCCGTCTACGAGCGGCCCGTCGCCTACCCGACCTGGATCGACGCCCTCCGCGACGATTCAGCCGCAGCGCTGCAGCGCCCCAGCGAACCGGACGAGGTGCGTGAGCAGTTCCTCGCCCTGGTCGCGAGCCCGAACCTCGCCGACACATCCTGGATCACCAACCAGTACGAC